>JBPCWB010000395.1:0-10859 GCA_051009955.1 Hyphomicrobiaceae bacterium
GCGCGAAGACGCGTTGGCCCTTAAGCCTTTGTTAGCCACGATCGGAGTATTCTCCCGTCATCCAGAGTTTCCGGATGTCGAGTGGGTCCTGTCCACTCTGTTTGACGCCTCCCTGTCAACTACTGAGCCGCTCACCCCTTGAGCGGCTCTTTTTTTGCATAGTTTGCGCAATGTCCCGAAATCTTCCAAATTTTGAGGCGAGTTGTTAACCGGGTTAGGATATTTTCGCATCGCACTGAATAGAAATGCTTGTAAACGGTTGTGTCGGTTTGGAGCGTTAGTGGCTGTATGTCTGTGTCGGGTTTTGTTGGGCAGGATAGTGTGACTGTTGTCTTTGGCGAGCGCTTTGCGCGGTCCGCCCAATTCGATACCATTTTTCGTGAAGGCATGAGCCTGGTTGAGCAAACCGCCGAGTATCTCGACGGTGCCGGGCGCGCAGATGCCAAAAAACTAAAGCCGCCGGCATCCGTCGTCTATGCGACCGAGAGCATGCGTTTGACCACCCGATTGCTCGATCTGGCATCCTGGCTGCTGGTGCAGAGGTCTCTGAAAGAAGGTGAAATCACCGAGGAAGAGGCGTTGGCCAAACGGGACGGGGTCAAGCTGCGCCCGTTCGGGCGACCATCGCACATCAAGCACTTTGAGGCTTTGCCGCAGGGGCTCCAATCCTTGATCAAGCGCAGTTTTTCGCTCAGCGACCGCATCACGCAGCTCGACTTGGCATTACGGGCCAACGAGGAGGAAGTCGTTGCAGCGGCGCGCAATCCCGTCAATGAACAGATGCGTCAACTTCAGGCCGCCTTCGATGGACCGAAGGAAAACTGATCGACGCCAAGAGGGTGGCACCCTGGTTGGGGCGTAGCAGACCGACGCCTGTTCGAGCCAGGTGCGACAGTTCGATTGTGGCGAAGACTACGGTCAGTGCCTTAGAAGAGGCCTTCGAATTTCTTCTTGAAACGCGACAGGCGTCCGCCGCGATCCGTCAACCTCTGGTCACCACCTGTCCAAGCCGGATGCGAATTCGGGTCGATATCCAACTGCAACGTATCGCCTTCGGCGCCATAGGTTGAATAAGTGATGAATTCCGAGCCATCTGTCATGACGACCTTAATTTGGTGGTAGTCTGGATGGAGATCAGCGTCGCGCTTCATGATAGTGTCCAATGGCTTACGGGGCGCCGTCCCGGCATGAAGACCCGACGGCAGCAATGTTGGGAACAAGGCTGGCTAGATAGCCAATTTGTGGCGCCGACACAAGAGGCAATCGGCGGCGGGAGATGAGCACAATCATGACGTTCCGGCCAGCACTCGACTGTCTAACGACGTGGCTAAGCCACCGCGCGATCAATTTTTGCGAAGTCAGCGGTCCTTTGGGGGCAAAGAAAACAAACGACCATGCGTGACAACGGCCATTCATCGTCCTTGCACGACCAACCGGAGAAGCCGAGACGGGCTTCGATTGGCAATCTCGCACCGCTAATGGCGTTGCGGCCCTATGTTTTGCGTTACAGATCCGTATTGCTCTGTGCGGCGGTCGCTCTCGTGCTTGCGGCCGCAATGATGCTCAGTATTCCGATGGCTGTCCGACGCATGATTGATCATGGCTTCGGCGCCGGCAGCGAGAGCTTCATTTCTCAGTATTTCATTATGCTGATCGTCATTGGTGCGGTGCTGGCGTGCGCAAGTGCCAGCCGATTTTATATGGTGAACTGGCTGGGTGAACGGGTGGTTGCCGATTTACGCGCCGACGTTTTCCGTCATTTGACGACGCTTGGACCGGTATATTTTGACGGTGTTCAGTCCGGCGAGATCATGAGCCGATTGACGGCCGATACAACTCAAATCAAGGCGGCAGCGGGTGTGGCCATCAGCCAGGCCGTGCGATCCACGATCATGGTCGTTGGTGCGCTTGTCATGATGTTTGTGACAAGCGTTCAGTTATCTTTGTTGGTCGTCGTCGTTATTCCAATCGTACTTGTGCCAATCATTGGATATGGCCGCGTCGTACGCAGGCTGTCGCGGACGGCTCAGGATAGCCTTGCAGACGCGTCGGCGTTTGCCGCCGAGAATCTGGGTGCTGTGCGCACGATGCTGGCGTTTTCCAGTGAGACGTCAATTGCGGACCGTTATAGTCGATCCGTCGAAGACGCCTTCAATGCGGCGCGCTCGCGATTGGTGTCGCGGGCCGGTCTGACGGCCCTCGCCATGATGCTGGTGGTCACAGGGATTGTGTCCGTCCTGTGGATCGGCGCATCGATGGTGATCGATGGCACATTGTCCGGCGGACGGCTCGGTCAGTTCGTGCTCTATGCGATGTTTGTCGGTGGGTCACTGGGACAGTTGTCGGACGTTTGGGGCGAAGTGCAACAGGCCGCCGGCGCGGCGGAACGGTTGACCGAACTGATACAGGAACGTCCGGCGATATCCGATCCCGCCGTGCCCGTGGCGATGCCGGAGCCGCGACGCGGTGCCGTGGCTTTCCGCAATGTCGTATTCTCCTATCCGAGCCGTCCCGACGAGGCGACACTTCAGGATGTCTCATTTGACATTGCGGCGGGTGAGAAGGTGGCGCTGGTGGGGCCTTCCGGTGCGGGCAAGTCCAGCGTCTTCAGCTTGCTTCTAAGGTTCTATGATCCGGACAAGGGCAGCATTGCTATCGACGGTGTGGATATCGCTGCGGCACGAATGGTGGATGTGCGTCGATATATGGCGGTTGTCCCTCAGGACATCGCGATCTTTGCCGATACTGTTGCAGAGAACATTCGCTACGGGCTTTCTGATTGCAGTCCGGCCGACATCGAGCGTGCGGCGCGCATTGCGCATGCCGACGAGTTCATTCGTGATTTACCGGGTCGCTATCAAACGCAGCTTGGCGAACGCGGCGTGTTTTTGTCTGGCGGCCAGCGTCAGCGCATCGCTATCGCCCGCGCGGTTCTGCGCGATCCTGCGATCTTGCTGCTTGACGAGGCAACGAGTGCCTTGGACGCGGAAAGCGAGGTGGCGATTCAGGCGGCGCTCGAAGATGTCATGGTCGGCCGCACGACTATCATTATCACCCACCGCTTGGCGACAGCGCAGCAGGCTGATCGCATTCTTGTCCTCGACAACGGTCAACTCGTTGACCAGGGCAGCCACGATGAGCTGACCCATGGTAACGGGCTCTACCGGCGATTTGCCGAACTCCAGCTGGCGTGAGCTGCTAATGCGAGAGCGCGCGTCTGCTGCGCGCGGTGTCCCCTCTCTTGGCCAAAGCCTGTTCAACGGAAACCGATTCACTTAGATGTGCGGGATCTGCCGCATCGAAATTCATGAGAAACGCGAATGTGTCGTCGATGATGTCCTGCGGCTGCTGCCGGCCCAGTGTCATCCGCACGACACTGCCTGGATAGGATGGCGAATTGTGCAGAGTGACCCACCGCGAGAGGTCACGAAAACCGACCCGTCGGTGAAAGCCCTTCGTTACGTTGGCCTCTGAAAACGTCGCGACAATGTTGTCGACGTCCCATAGCGCGTAGGCATAGGCACGGGCAATGCGCGGGATGATCTCGCCTAATCTGAACCGCCGAAAGTCTGGCCGATACCAGACGCCTCCGCCAAGCGCGACAACATTAGTGATGTCTTCTGCATTGGGCGCCGTGACGACGCAGGCTTCGCCAGGTTGTCGGTCGCGCTGGGGATCAGCATAGAAGACGCGAAGTGCTTCGGCCTCGGTCTTGAAACTGCTTGTCGGCCATTGAAACACGCGGATGGCCTGGGTCGCGACCACGTCGCCCGCGGCGTCCCGGCCAAGGATGACAAGACCGCAGTCGTCATTCACGCCGCCCTGGTCAGGATGGAAGCTCTGGGTGATCGGGCGCCAGCTGTCGACGTTTGCGGCATTCACTTCGATCAATTTGGCAAAGGACGAAAATTCCAGATAGACGCCACGCTCTGCGACGAGCGTCGCGGCCTTGAGAAAAAAACGTGCGAGCAGATCGTACGGTCCGTGCTTGATGTAGATGCTGTCCAGGAACCGATCGAGTTTTTGTGTTGCGTAAGACACTTGTCCAGTCCTCCCGTAGTCAAGGTAGAAAACGATCAATGTGTTCTACTTGGAAGAACGCAACAGTGTAAGGGCGTTGCGGCGCCCGTCAGATAGTGCGGACAGTGACGATCGGGATCAGTTGCAAATCATTCAATGCTGCTTGCGCAGGAACCTGCGTCGGTGATGCGGCTTGGCCGGGTCGCTCCAGACGGTTCAGATTGGCGCGTCCTGCAACCAATTCGAAAGCAGGACTTCACCGGATTGTTAGAGACTTTCGCGTAGCTTGGTCAGGTTGGGAAGCGGCTCCAAAGTCAGACGGCGCGAGGCTGGGCTCGCACCAGCGCACGGCATGAAGCTCGGTTTGGGAAAAGCACAAGAATGTATTGGCGTTTTGCAGCTTGTGTCATTTTAGCTGTCGCCGCAATCAGCATTGTTCTCGATGCGGTGTTGAATGCCGTCGGGTACGTCGGCCTCACGCCGACGACTCTTTTGAGTTTCACGTCGCTGTTGGGTCTCAGCCCCGTCGAAGGCCTGTCCGGCGTCGTCAGCGATCACGAGAGCCCATTGTGGCAGCGCGCGACGAGCATTGCGTTTAACGTTCCGGTTTCATTTTGGCTGGCACTGCTCGGCGGAGCCGCCCTGGTTCGCAGTCAGGCATTGCAGCGGCGGGCGCACACGACAAGCTCGTCCACTCAATACGACGCGTCTTTCAACACATTCTCCGTTGCCCTATTAGCAGTGGTGAGCAGCCTGATCGTGATCGTCGATGCTTCGGTTGGTTCGGTGGGCGTCGCGACCGCGCGGTCGACAACATTTGGCGAAGTGTGGCAGCAAACGCATCCCGTCAGTCTTCATGCCTTTCATACCCAGTTGCTCGCCCCTGCCGGAGACGGTCAGGGACGCGCGTGGCTTGACTGGATCCTGCATCTTCCGTTTTGGCTTTTCCCGGCTGCAGCCGGCCTTCTGGTGTCCGCCTGCGTCCCGACATACACACCGATGCCGCAGATTGCGGACGCGCCCATCGACAGCCCATCGGGGGACGTTGAGCGTGCCGGCCCGATCGACACGGCGATGGCCACCAAAGAGGCGCGGTGTCTCGGCCCGATCATCAGCGTCGGCTTGTTCAGCGTCTTGATCAACGTCTTGATGCTTACTGGTGCGATCTTCATGCTTGAAGTTTACGATCGCGTCTTGCCAAGCCGCAGTGTCCCGACACTGGTCGCCCTGGCGACAATTGCGCTGGTCTTGTTCGGAGCCCAAATCATCCTCGACATCGTGCGCAATCGCATGCTGGTGAGGATCGGAAATGTATTCCAGCAGGCGGTCGGCGGACGCACATTCGACGCCCAGGTCCGCCTCGTTCCGAAGGCCTCACAAACCGCTGCGCACATTGAGCCGATGCGCGATCTGGATACCATCCGGAGTTTTTTGAGCGGCCAAGGCCCGGTCGTCCTGTTCGATTTGCCGTGGCTGCCGATTTATCTGGCTGTCGTCTTTGCGCTGCACATGTGGCTTGGTGTGACGGCGGTGATTGGTGCAATACTGCTGGTCGTGATGACCGCTCTCACCGACGTGCTGACGCGGCGGCCCAGCAACGACGCATCCCTGGCCGCCAACACGAGACACGGTGTATCCGAACAGGCGCGGCGCAACGCCGATGTTTTGATGTCGATGGGCATGTTGGAGCGCTTGCGGCAGCGTTGGGAGAAAGCAGACAGCGACTTTCTCCATCGCCAGAGCACGATCAGCGATATCGCCGGCGGATTTGGATCGGTTGCCAAGGGCGGGCGCATGGTCCTGCAGTCGGCGGTCCTCGCCGTCGGAGCCTATCTGGTTATTCTGCAGGAGGCATCGGCCGGCGTAATCATTGCGAGTGCTATTCTGACCAACCGCGCGCTGGCTCCGCTCGACCAGGCGATTGGACAATGGCGGAATTTCGTAGCGGCGCGTCAGGCTTGGGGCCGGCTGAGCCCCGTGCTGGCCCATTCGCCGCAGGGCGTGCCGCCGATGGTGCTTCCGGCGCCGGAGCATAGCGTGTCGGTTGCCAACGTCTTCGCGGCGGCTCCCGGCGGGCGTGAGCTCGTTCTGCGGGATATCTCCTTTGATCTTTCCCGCGGTCAAGGATTGGGCCTGATTGGACCGAGCGGCTCAGGCAAATCGACGCTGGCCAAATTGCTGGTCGGCGCATGGAATCCGCACCAAGGCCGTGTTTTGCTCGACGGGGCTGCGGTGACGCAATACGCGCTTTCCGAACGTGGCCGTCATATCGGTTACGTTCCCCAGGTTGTCGAACTTTTCGATGGGACCGTGGCCGAGAACATCAGCCGATTTGCAGCCGAGGCAGATCCAAACGCCATCATCGCCGCCGCGCAATCCGCGGGCGTGCATGACCTCATTCTGTCGTTGCCGGAAGGCTACGATACGCGTGTCGGTCAACAGAGCGAACCGCTATCGGTCGGTCAGCGTCAACGAATTGCCCTGGCACGCGCGCTTTATGGTGATCCGTTCCTGGTCGTGCTCGACGAACCGAACGCCAACTTGGATGCAGATGGCGATGCAGCTTTGGCACGGGCTATTCGTAGCGTGCGGGAGCGCGGCGGGATTGTCATCGTCGTCGCCCACCGGCGTTCGGCCCTGAGCGAATTGGACACCGTCGTGACGCTGCATCAAGGGCGGATGGTTGCGTTCGGTGACACGGACTCGTTGGTCGTTCGGCTGCAAAAGCAGGCGGCTGACTCGAAACATCAGACAACAACGCCGGGGAGCGCTGGTCCTATGGCTGCGGAGCGGGCATGACGGCAACGGTTGAACTGCATCAGACACTGCGATCTCTTCGCAGGCTTCAACGTTTTGGAACGATCGTCGTTGTCTTGCTGGCGATCGGGATCGGTGGCTGGGCGGCTAATACTGATATTGCCGGGGCGGTAATTGCGTCGGGCCAGATCGTCGTGGAATCCGATACAAAGAAAGTACAGCACATCGACGGCGGCATTGTCGGAGAAATCCGGGCCCGCGATGGTGATCGGGTCGAGGCGGGTCAACTTCTGCTGCGCTTGGACGCCACCGTCTTGCAGGCAAACATGACAATCGTGTCGGCGCAACTCAATGAACTCTTTGCAAGGCGCGCAAGGCTCGTTGCTGAGCGTGACGGGCAGTCGATCCTGCGCTTGCCGATGCGGTTTGCCGGCGGCCGGATTGCACCTGGCTTGCAACGGGCGTTGATGGCCGAGGAAAAACTGTTCAAGCTCCGAGGGCAGTCACGTCTCGGCAAGAAGCAGCAATTAGAGCAGCGCCGGTTGCAGATCGAAGAGACGCTCTCCGGACTGAAAATTCAGGTCGCAGCGAAACGCGAGGAAGTCGAACTCATCGCCAAGGAACTGAAGGGTGCGCGCAAGTTGCATCGAAAGGGGTTGATGGCGATCGGCCGCCTGACGTCTCTTGAGCGTCAACGAACGCGCACGCAGGGGGAACTCGGCAATCTGATCGCGTCGATCGGCCGTTCGCGCGCCCAGCTGGCCGAAACGCAGTTGCAGGACCTGCAAATCGATCAGGACTTCGCAACCAGCGTTGCGAATGAACTGCGCGACATTGAAATCAAAGTCGGTGAGTTGCGAGAGCGCAAGGTGACCGCCAACGCCAAACTCAAACGTATCGAGATCCGTGCACCCGTAAGCGGGGTTGTCACGCGCTCGCTGGCGCACACAATCGGCGGTGTGGTAGCGCCGGGAGAAACGATCATGGAGGTCGTGCCGCAAGACGATAGTTTCGTCGTCGAGGCGCAGATCAATCCAAGAGACATTGATCAGGTTCGCCTGGATCAGCCCGTCGTGCTTCGGTTCTCTGCGCTTAATCAGCGAACGACGCCTGAGCTATCCGGCACAGTCGAGCGGATATCTCCAGATACCATGGTCGATAAACGTGGCAGCCGGACGTTCTACATCACGCGCATTCGCATTGAGGACAACGAGCTCAAACGTCTCGGGCGCGTGGGCCTCATTCCCGGTATGCCGGTTGAGGCCTTCATGAAGACACAAGACCGCAGTGTCTTATCTTACCTCTTCAAGCCGCTCACGGATCAATTCCACCGTGTTTTTCGCGAGAGTTGAGTCTATCCATCTCAGTCGGGATCGCACAACCAGCCCCGCCCGCGCGAGATAGCACCGGAGCGCCCATGATATCGCGCCCTTGAGTGGTCGGGGGAGGAGTGGGTGTTCCGAATCAGATCGGACACGCTCCGGTGCCGCCGACTGCCGCCGGCGACAAATCTGATCGGTGCAAGGCTGACCAGCCTACTCTGCGGCCTCAGCGACATCGTGAGCGGGCTCGATCCTGGCGGCGCAGAACTTGAACTCGGGGATCTTGCCCATCGGGTCCAGTTGCGGATTGGTCAGTATGTTCGCTGCGGCCTCGGCGAAGCAAAACGGGATGAAGATCATGCCTTCCGGAACATCGCGGTCCTGACGCGCCTTGAGCGTGACCTCGCCGCGCCGTGTGGCAACGGTGACCAGAGCGCCAGCTTTGACTCCGAGCTTCGCCATGTCGTGGCGATTGAGGCCGGCGATGGCTTCCGGTTCGAGAAGGTCGAGATTGGAGGCGCGACGGGTCATCGATCCCGTGTGCCAATGCTCGAGGAGCCGCCCGGTGGTCAACACCATCGGGAACTCGGCATCGGGTAGCTCGTCCGGCGGCGTGACGTCGGTCGGAACGATCATCGCCCGGCCGCTCGCCGTCGGGAATCCATCGCCAAAGATAATCTCATTACCTGGCTGATCGGGCGCGTCGCAGGGATAGGTCACGGCGTCCTCGCTGTCGAGGCGGTCCCAGGTGATGTTTGTCAACGACGGCATCACTTCGGTCATTTCGGCGAAGACGTCGCGTGGGTGCTGATAGTGCCAGTCGAGGCCAATGCGCCGCGCCAGCTCCGTTACCAGCTGCCAGTCGGGACGGGCTTCGCCGGGCGCGTCGACGACGGGCCGCGCCATCTGCACTTCGCGGTTGGTGTTGGTATAGGTCCCCCATTTCTCGGCATGCGCCGTCGCCGGTAGAATGACGTCAGCGTGCCAAGCGGTCTCGGTTAGGAAAATGTCCTGGACGACGAGATGCTCGAGCTTGGCAAGTGCGGCGCGGGCGTGGTGTTGATCGGGGTCCGACATCGCAGGGTTTTCACCGAGGATATACATGGCCTTGATCTGATCGGCATGAATGGCATTCATGATCTCGACAACCGTCAGGCCTTTTTGAGGGTCCAGTGTCTTGCCCCAGAATTCTTCGTAGGCCGACCGAATGGCGATGTCTTCGACCGATTTATAGTCGGGATAAACCATCGGAATCAGGCCGGCATCCGAGGCGCCCTGGACGTTGTTCTGGCCGCGTAACGGGTGCAGGCCGCTGCCCGGTCGGCCGATCTGGCCGGTGGTCAGTGCCAGGGCGATCAGGCAGCGGGCATTATCGGTGCCATGGACGTGCTGTGAGATGCCCATGCCCCAGAAGATCAGCGATGCCTCCGATCGGGCATAGATCCGCGCCACGGCTTTGATCGTTTCGGCGGGGATGCCGCAGACCTCTTCCATGTCTTCCGGTGCGAACCTTGCAATGCCGGCCTTGAGTTCGGCGAAGCCGTCGGTATTGGCCTGGATGTATTGCTCGTCGGTCAGGCCCTCGGTGATGATGGTGTGCAGCATTGCATTGAGCAATGCTACGTCACTGCCCGGCTTGAACTGCAGCACCTCGCTGGCATAGCGGGCAAGGCCCTGGTTCTGGCCGCGCGGGTCCATCACGACAAGGTGTGCGCCGCGCTTGGCTGCGTTCTTCAGGAATGTCGCGGCCACCGGATGGTTTTCGGCCGGTCGGGCACCAATGACAATAATACAATCGGAGTCTTTTGCAGCTGTGAACGGTGCCGTGACCGCCGCGGAGTTGAGGCCTTCCATCAGCGCTGCAACTGACGAGGCATGGCACAGTCGGGTGCAATGGTCGACGTTGTTGGTATCAAAGCCCTGCCGCATGAGTTTCTGGAACAGGTAAGCTTCTTCATTGGAACATTTGGCGGAGCCGAAACCGGCCATCGCTTTGCCGCCATCGCGGGCGTGCACGGTCTTGAGTCCCGTCGCTGCACGATCGAGCGCTTCTTCCCAAGTCGCTTCGCGGAAGTACGTTGCGATTTCGTCTTTCGTGATCTGCACACCGCCGAACTTTGCCGGAGCGTCGTCGCGGCGGACCAAGGGTACTGTCAGACGGTCGGGATGGTGGATGTAGTCGAAGCCGAAGCGGCCTTTGACGCACAGGCGATTGGCATTGGCTGGACCGTCCTTGCCATCCACCGAGATGATGCGGTTGTTCCTGACGTGCACTTTGGTTTGGCAGCCGACGCCGCAATAGGGGCAAAGCGTATCAACGGACTTGTCCTCGAATTCGGTGCGGACATTG
This sequence comes from Hyphomicrobiaceae bacterium, assembly GCA_051009955.1. Classification (GTDB taxonomy): domain Bacteria; phylum Pseudomonadota; class Alphaproteobacteria; order Rhizobiales; family Hyphomicrobiaceae; genus Tectiglobus. The sequence continues at coordinate 10,450 of JBPCWB010000395.1, forward strand.
TCTTTGCCGACGAGGCTTGACTCCATCAAGGCGCCGGTCGGGCACGCTTGCACGCATTCACCGCAGGCGACGCATGTGCTCACGCCCATGCCGTCATCGAAATCGAACACGATCTTGGCGCCATGACCGCGATAGGCCATGCCGATGACGTCGTTGACCTGGACTTCGCGGCAGGCACGCACGCAAAGATTGCAGTGAATACACGCGTCGAGATTGACGGCGATGGCGGCGTGCGTGCGGTCGCTCGCGACGGCATCGCGTGCCGGGTAGCGACTGGTGTCGGCGATGCCCATGTCATCGATCCAGGACCAGAATTTTGACTGGGGATCGTGGGCCTGCTGGCGCTGCGGCTGGTCGGCGAGAAGCAATTCGAAGACCATTTCACGCGATCTCTTGGCGCGTTCCGTGGC
>JBPCWB010000396.1:0-4430 GCA_051009955.1 Hyphomicrobiaceae bacterium
AGAATGCCGTGTCTTTGATCCGGCGCGCGGCTTCTTGAAGCCAGCTGTTTGCGGGAAGCTCGCAAAACGTCATGGAGAGCATGACGCGCCGCTCGCCTTTGCGGATCGGCGTGACCTTATGGAGAAGTCTCGCACCTTCGAAAACAATCATCGAGTTGGGCGGTGTCGGAATGATCTGGTCGGCACCTTTGATTCTGGCAATGAGCTGTGCCGAAGAACAGGAGTTTTCGCTTGTGCCAGAATTGACGACAGGTATCAGAACAGTGAAGTGGCGCCCTTTATAGAAGTTATGATCATAATGCCAGTTGATGTGATCTCCCGGCTGCTCGTACGTTAAGAGCGAACAGGAACTTTGATCATGCAACGGAGTTCGAAACACTCGCGCGCCGACTATATTGCAGAGAAGATCCTGTAGTTTCCGGGAATGATAGAGTTCCACAATCTCAGGTGCCTGATTGCACAGATCGCGATATCCAATGGTGCCGCCTTTCTTATGTATCGGCAGATAACTTCGGACTGGTTGTCTTAGGCGTTCGACGGCCTCCTGCACTTTGATCCACTCGCGCTCAGGCAGCACTCGGTCGGACCAAGCGAGGTTATTTTCGAAAGCTGGCATTGGCTTGACAGCCATGCACCGACGATCAAGCACTGCCGGATACGCTTCCGGCGCGTCGCTACCAGGGCCTGCTGGCGTAGCCAGCGCGCCATGGTCGTCCGATTGTGCCGCGATCGTGACTGGGGATCTGCAGTTCATCATACGGCCTCGGTAGAGCGATCATTGCGACCGGGTTCGACTCGTCGAGCCCCTTGTTGCACCTGCGAGGGTGACCGCATTTGACAAACGTCAATGTTGCACTGCGGAAGGCCCTGTACCTGATCAACACAATGAAACGACGCTTGCAAAGGTACCAGCAATCTTCGCGCAACATCGCCTATGTCGACGTCGGCTATCACGTCATGTCGTGAGCGAAGCAATCCAATGGAGAAGGGATATCAGATCATGACCAAACCAGACGTTGTTCTCTGCGCGCCGGTGCGTACGGCAATTGGCACATACGGTGGCGCGCTGAAAGAAATGCCAGCACCTGACCTTGGCACCAAATGTATCCGCGGTTGTCTGGAAACCGCCGGAATAACCGGCGCGGACGTCGAAACCGTCGTGATGGGTCAGGTTGTTCAAGCAGGCGCAAAAATGAATCCGGCCCGTCAATCTTCGATTCATGGTGGGATTCCTGTGGAGGTGCCCGCGATGACGGTCAATCGGGTCTGTGGTTCCGGCGCCCAGGCGATCGCCACCGCCGCGCAGGAAGTGTGGCTCGGCAATATTTCCAACGCCGTGGCCGGCGGCATGGAGAACATGGATCAGGCACCCTATCTGATGGGCCGCGGGCGATGGGGCTACCGCATGGGTGACGCCGAAATCTACGACAGCATGCTCCGTGACGGGCTCAACGATGCGTTTTCGGGCAAGCATTCAGGATGGCATACCGAGGATCTGGTAGAGAAGTTTCAGATCACGCGCGAGGAACAGGACCGTTGGGCACTTCGCTCGCAGCAGCGATTTGGTGAGGCGCAAGCCACAGGTCGGTTCGATGACGAGATTGTTCCTGTCGAAATCAAAACGCGGAAAGGCACGACTGCCTTCACCAGAGACGAGCACAATCGACCGGACACGACCGCGCAGACGCTCGCGAGACTAAAGCCAGCCTTCCGGAAAGACGGTACGATCACCGCCGGCAATGCGCCAGGATTGAACAGCGCCGGCGCAGCGATGCTGGTCGCGCAGCGTGGCTGGGCCGAAAGGCAGGGCGCCGAACCGCTCGTGCGCCTTGTGTCCTATGGCATTGGGGCCGTTGAACCTGGGATGTTCGGGTTGGGGCCAATTCCCGCCGTGCATCAAGCCCTCGAGCGGGCGGGCTGGACAATTGCGGACCTTGAGCGTGTAGAAATCAACGAGGCCTTCGCGGCCATTGCAATAGCGGTTGCCCGCGAACTGGGGCTGCCCGAAGACATCGTCAATGTGGAAGGCGGGTCAATAGCTCATGGGCATCCGATTGGCGCGACGGGTGCAATTCTGACAACCCGTCTGATTCATTCCATGAAACGCGACGGCATCAAACGAGGTGTGGTCACATTGTGCATTGGCGGTGGTCAAGGCATCGCCCTCGCCTTGGAAGCGATGAATTAACCGTTTGCATCGTGCACCTACTTTCGTACAGGAGAACTGTCCAATGACCCGCGTATCAATTGTCACCGGTGGCACCCGAGGACTAGGTGCGGCAGCGTCAAAAGTGCTTAAAGCACAGGGCTGCAATGTTGCGGCCGTCTATCACGGTAACACCAAGGCAGCCGAGGCATTCACGGCCGAGACCGGGATTTCCGCCTTCAAATGGGATGTCAGTGATTTTGAAGCCTGCAAAGACGGAATCGCCGATGTCGAGCAACAACTCGGTCCGGTTGATATTCTGGTCAATAATGCCGGCATCACGCGCGATGCGACGTTGCATCATATGGAGCCGGAGCAGTGGAGCGCGGTGATCAACACCAACCTTGGCTCGGTCTACAACATGTGCCGCGCGGTGGAGCCGGGTATGCGCGACCGTGGCTTCGGCCGCATCATCAATATCTCGTCGATCAACGGCCAGAAGGGCCAGTTCGGGCAGACGAATTATTCAGCCGCCAAAGCCGGCATTGTCGGGTTCACCGAAGCGCTTGCACAGGAGACGGCGCGCAAAGGCATTACGGTGAACGCGATCGCGCCTGGGTACTGCGACACCGACATGGTTGCCGCCGTGTCGGACAATGTCCTCAAGCAGATCATCGCTGAGATCCCGGTTGGCCGCCTCGGCCAGCCCGAAGATATTGGACGTGCCGTCGCCTTTCTTGCCAGCGATGACGCCGGTTTTATTACGGATTCAACGCTCAGCATTAATGGCGGCCAACATATGGCTTGATGGCCGACCGACCGACGAGGAAGCCGTGATTGCGGCTTCAACACGCAACCTTATCAACAAAGGACCGCAACGATGACCAAAAAAGAACTCGACTGGAACGTCGATGAAAGCCTGCCAATTGGCATATCCTGCGATAGAGTCCAAACATGCCGTTGTCGCCTCGTCGAAGGCCGGAACCTTGTTCCCGCAAGAGATGATGCAGCTCTCGAGCAATCCGCTAATCGGATTTGCTGGACAAGTTCGTCGCGCGTGATGTCTCCCCAGGGCTGGTAACGCTGATGCGCCCATCTTCTGAAAGCAGCACCGCGATCCATCTCAGTGAGGGTATATGGCCGCAGGTGATCACCAATGCGGCTGTCAATGGGATGCTGAGGAAGGCGCCGGCGATGCCCCATATCGTCGCCCAAAAGGCAAGCGCGACCATAACGACGAAGGGGCTGAGATTCAGGGTTCGGCCCATGTATCTTGGTTCGATCACGTTGCCGATCACGAACTGTCCTGCGGCCAGAAGAACCGCAATGACTAGGAATTGCCAGATCGTTTCGAACTGCACCAAAGCCAGCAATGCAGGGAACACGACGCCGAGGATGGAACCTATGTTGGGAATGTAATTGAGCAGAAAGATGAGCAACGCCCAAGTTTCGGAGAAATCGACACCGAGGGCCTTCAAGACTGCATAGCTGACGGCGCCAGTGAGGAGGCTCGTAATCGTCTTGATCCAGAGATAGCTATGTACGCCCGCAGATATAGCCGCCAATGCGCCCTGCACGCGGGCCGCCTCTTCGGTTGCCGTGAATAGAAGCGCAATCCTCCCTGTTAATTTCCCTCGCTCAGCGAGCAGGAAACCGACGTAGATAGCCACGAGCCCAACGCTTGACAAGAACGCGGCAGCGGAGCCGATGAAACTCGGGATGCTGCGCGTGAGATCAAGGCTGCGTAGCGTCTCGCCTATCCTTTTGGAGACCTCCGCTCCTGCCCATCTTGACGCCCAATCCGCGACCACCTCTAGACGGCTGACATAGCGCGGCCACGCTTCACCAAGACCATCCACCTGATGAGCCAGGACCTTGAAGACAGAAAAAATTCCGAGCAACACGATGAAGATAGCGCAGAACATCGCCACCGGACCCGACAAGCCCAGCCCCATCAATCGGTCCGCCCCAGCCCCGATTAGATTTGCGATCAGCAAAGCAATGACGATCGGGATCAGGAAGTTCTTGCCGTAGACTAGCCCAACAATAGCAATGGCAATCAACAACAGACTTGAGACTACGCCCGTAATTGAGTTGGCATTCTTTGAACCCAATAACATGGAAGTTCTTCCCAGCGACTCGCAACGGTATCTACCTCAATGCGCGGGGCTGTTTCGCTCACCACTTCTCGGACAGATCGCACGAAGCCGTCTTTGATCACCATCAAACACGATCAAAGCACGGCACACTGGTCGAGCAGGGGTATTGCCAAAGCGGACGTGTG
>JBPCWB010000397.1:0-3473 GCA_051009955.1 Hyphomicrobiaceae bacterium
GAGTGTGCCCGGGTCGTGTTAGAGGAGGGATTGGCAAACGGATTTACACGTCACACATTGACCAGTCGAGCCTTACGACAGGGTCTGCAAGCAATGGGCTTAGAGCTGTTCGGTGATGCCAACCACCGTATGCCGAGCGTGACGGGCGTTTACATCCCGAAGCCGTGCGGCAATGGCGAGGTGGTGCGCGCCCAGATGTTGACGGACTTTGGCATCGAGATTGGCACGTCCTTCGGCCACCTGGCCGGCACGATATGGCGAATTGGCACAATGGGCCACGTCTGCCGCAAGGCCAACGTGCTGCGTTGTCTAAGCGCTCTCGATGCAGTACTGCGCCGAAACGGCTTTGATGCACCGTCCAATGCAGGAGTCGACGCCGCCTATAAGGTTTACGATGACGGCTAAATCCTGCTGAGGGACCGATGAAATAGCCCGGTGGCGGGTGCGTGACACCTAGCCAAGCCTTCCGATCCCGGGACACGAGGTAGCAAAGACTATGAAAGAACCTGATACCAGCGGTCTCCTGGATGGACCGGTCAAAGTCATCAACATCGGACTGAAGGGTTTTGCCGAAGAACTGGACCGGCAAGGTGTCGATGTCGTCCAGGTGGACTGGTCGCCGCCGGCCCGCGGCAATCCGAAACTCGCGGAACTGTTGTCCAAAATGGGTGCATCGACGAGCGCAGGAATCGATCAGGCCAACACGGAAGCCTTGAACCGAATGCTCGCCGCCGATCCGGTCCTTGTCGACGTGATCCCCGCTTCGCAAGCGATTCCCGCGTTGAAAGACAGAATGATTCTGCACGCGGGCCCGCCAGTCGGGTGGGACAAAATGTGTGGCCCGATGCGCGGAGCCGTAGCCGGGATCGCAGTCTTTGAGGGTTGGGCAACAGATCTGGACAACGCTGCAAAGATGGCAGCAGATGGCGCGTTCGATTTCCACCCTAACCACGCATTCGACGCCGTCGGCCCGATGACCGGCATGACGACTTTGGGCCAACCTGTGATGGTCGTCGAGAACCGGACGACGACCAATCGAGCCTACTGCACCATCAACGAGGGGCTCGGTAAAGTCATGCGCTTCGGCGGCAATGATGGTGAAGTACTGGATCGCCTGAGTTGGTTACGTGACGAGTTTGGGCCTGCCCTCGGGCGGGCGCTACGTCACTACGGCGGCGTGCCGCTCAAAAGCCTCGTCGCGCGTGGCCTGACCATGGGTGATGAGATGCATCAACGCAACGTCGCCTGCTCCGGCCTGACGCTCAGGGCCTTGGCGCCCGCTCTGGCCGAAACGGCTGACGATACGGCTGCTCTCGCAAAAGCACTCGCCTTCATCGGCGGCAATGATCAGTTCTTTCTCAACATCGCTATGGCCATGGGCAAGGCGATCATGGACCCGGTCCGCGATATCCAGGGATCAAGTGTGGTCACCGCCATGTGCCGAAACGGCACCGAATTCGGCATTCGTGTCAGCGGCACCGGCGACACTTGGTTCACGGCTCCGGTCGAGATGCCGGAAGGACTGTATTTTCCCGGATTCACTGAAGAAGACGCCAATCCGGATATGGGCGATTCGACCATTGTCGAAACAATCGGGCTAGGCGGATTTGCGATGGGTGCCTCTCCGGCAGTGGCCGGCTTCGTCGGAGCGGGAGCCGCCTCCGAATCCGGCAGCATTACCCGCACCATGTCGCAAATCACCGTTGGCGAGAACCCGGAATGGTCCATCCCCTCGATGGACTATCTCGGCACGCCCTCCGGCATCGATATCCGCCTCGTCGTGGAGACCGGGTTGGCGCCGATCATCAACACGGGCATCGCCCACAAGGAACCGGGAATCGGCCAGGTTGGCGCCGGCGTCGTCAGAGCTCCAATGGCCTGTTTCGAACAGGCTCTTGTGGCGTTAGCCAAGAACGTAGGTGTCTCATGAGTGAGATCGTACTCAATAACGTTCGCAAAGGGTTCTATCTGGACTCAGTTGCGCTCATGCGTATGTCACGCGTCGTTGCCAAGATGCCGGGGGTCAACGAAGCCGCCCTGATGATGGGGACGCCGTCCAATCTTGGAATCATGGCAGATGCCGGTTTGCTGGCCGACGAAGGCCGCACGGCCGGCGGTGGTGATTTGATTATCGGCATCCGTGCGGCAACAAATGCGGCCGCTGATGCCGCACTGGCCGAAGCACACACGCAACTTGAACAACCAACGGCCAGCGTCGGTGAAAGCAAGGTATGGCACCCACGGACCTTACGGGCAGCTCTCAAATCTGCACCGGGCTCCAATCTAGCTCTGATATCCGTTCCAGGCGATTTCGCGATTGCCGAGGCCCGCAAGGCCATCCGGCAGGGACTCAATGCAATGATCTTCAGCGACAATGTCAGCGTCGCGGACGAAGCTGCACTGAAGCGCGAAGCCGCAGAACTTGGACGCCTCGTGATGGGGCCAGACTGCGGCACCGCCATCATCAATGGCACGCCGCTGGCCTTTGCCAATGTCGTACCGCGCGGCGAGATCGGATTGGTCGGGGCGTCAGGGACGGGGACCCAGGAAATCTCCTGTCTGGTTGCCCAATACGGCGCCGGCATCTCACATGCCATTGGCGTCGGTGGCCGCGATCTCAACTCCGAGGTCGGCGGCATATCCACTTTGATGGCACTTGATGCTCTTGACGCAGATCCAGCAACAAAGAAAGTTGTGCTGATCTCCAAGCCGCCGCCGGCAGACGTCGCAGCGAATATTCTCAACCGTGTCTCTACGATCGACAAGCCAGTGATCGTCTGCTTCATCGGTGCCGACGAAATGCCAGTGCCGGCGAACGCGACACAGGTGTTCAACCTCAAGGCGGCAGCATGTGCGGCAGCAGGGCTGGCGACGAACGACAAGGCTGAACCGAAGACACAAATAAGTCCGCCGGCCAACCGAACCATGATTCAGGGACTGTTTTCCGGCGGAACACTGTGTGCGGAAGCGCAGGTTTTGTTGCGGGCTGGTGGACGATCGGTTCGGTCAAATGCACCCATCCCTGGTGTGCCATCGATGAATGAGTCCGGTTCCGGGCATGCGATGCTGGATCTCGGGGACGACGAATATACGCAGGGTAAACCCCATCCGATGATCGACCCCTCGGTTCGCGACGGCGCAATTGCGACGGCGCTGATGGACGACAGGATCGGCATCGTGCTGCTTGATGTCGTCATCGGCTTCGGTGCCCATGCCGATCCGGCCGGCCATTTGGCGAATTGCCTAAGCAAACATGCCAGGCCGAGTGGTCCTGAGATCATCGCGTCGGTGACAGGGACTGAGGAGGATCCGCAAGTTCGTTCCGCGCAGGTGAAGAAGCTGATCGCCGCGGGCGTTCACGTCGCCCCGACCAATGCCGATGCATCCGTTTGGGCGTTGTCTGCCATCCAGAACTAAGCCCGGGAGGGCACTATGGCGCGCGCATTCGAAGTCCCCGACAGGATACTTGTCGC
>JBPCWB010000398.1:0-5036 GCA_051009955.1 Hyphomicrobiaceae bacterium
AGACGTAGAACAAGAGAATGGTCTGCAGAGTGGATTGCGGCAGTAGCCCATCATCCGACGCGAAATACGATGCGACAAGTAGCGTCGCGGCCAGTCCGAAGCGCCCGCACAAGCTTTGCAGCGACAAGTAGGTCGCTCGGAACGCACTGTCGATACGTGGCTGAATGCCAGCAATGATAAACGGCTTGGCGAAGGCGTCCGGGACCATGCGGAGCAATAGGAACGTAATTGCGATCGGATGGACCGACGTCATGAGGATCGAGATCAATGCGACTTGCATGGAAAGGGCGAGTAACAGGATGCGCGTCGTGCCGATTGAAGCCTCAACACGCAGTGTGAACCAACCAGCGGCTACGGAAATCATCATCATGGCAGTCGTGACGGCGCCACTCACCACCGGCGTTTCGGCCGCGAAGCCGGCTTGTTCCATGGCTTGGTTGATAAACGGCTGGCCGAATACGAAGGGGACGTGACTGAAGACATACATGGCGACCGCCAGTGTGAACAGCCAGGTCAGTGCAGGCTGGCGCAGGTAACCGGCGATGGTTGCGATGTCGCCCGCAATGTGCCGTCGACTTTGGGTTTTTCGAGATCGGGCGGGTTCCTGGAAACGATAGGCCAAGATCATCCCGACAACGGCGGCAAGGCTGGTTGCGACAAACGCGTCACTCGGGTCGCGCATGTACAAAAACCCACCTGCAGATGCGGAAATGGCAAGCGCCGAGAATGTAAACCGCCAAGCTCGCACTTCATGGGCAGCGACGTCACTTTCCTGACCGGTTTCCAGCAGCGAGTCATACAACAGCGCGCTGTCCGTCCCTGATGCGAACGCGACACCGGCACCGAGCAGCGTCTGTCCCGCCGCGAATGCGATAAAGCTCTGGCCATTGGCAATCAATAGGCAGCCGGCGCAACTCGCGAGCATTGCCAGCATCAGCGTCAAACGTCGGCCGAACCGGTCTGACAGCACTCCCGACGGGACCTCGAGCACGGCTGATGCAATGTCAAACACAGCGGCCAGAAGGATTGCCTCACTGGCGGACAGTTCTTGCTGAAAATACAGAAACCAGACGGCCTGCCAGAACAGCAGACTCCGGCATGCCTGAAACCAAGGATAAAGCTTGATATTAAGGTGCAAAAAAGCGTTCCAGTCTGATGCCTGGCTGAGTTGCCGTCGGCCCTGTTGCTGTCTGAAGTCCGGTGTTGCGAACAATCCGTTGATGGTGTTCTAGCCAAGGCCTCCTGACAACATCCTGTCAGCAATCTTGGATCAGAGCTGACCTGAAGTGTCGGAATCGGCCATGGCGTCCAGATACGCTGGATCGTCAAATCGCGTGGGCAGAAAAGCATCCGCGTAACTTGGGAGAGGCTTGTGCATCACATGCTTTGCCAGCAGCTCTGCAGCACCGCAGGCCGCCATGATGCCAAAGCCTGAGAATGCCGAACAAACGAATGCACCGGGTGTCTTCAGCGGGCCGATCAACGGACGACTCTCGGGGGTTTTGGTATAGTAGCCGCCGTCGACATGCGGTCGCGGCATCGGGTCAAAATAGGTTTTGAGACCCGGCACCATTCGGGCCATTCCTCGGAGCGTGATTTCGGGCAAATAAGGGTTCCAGTCGAGGGGAAACGTCGGTTCTTCGCTGGTCGGGCAATCGTAGGTCCAATACATCAGCACCTGATCGCCGGCGCCGACCGGCCGGCCATGGACACCGGCCGGGAACTCTTCGACGAGGCGACGTGTGTCCTCTGTCTGGGCCAGTGCCTCGCGCTCGTCCTCGGACCAGTCCAGCGTGATCGGGTCAGACCAGATGATCAGCGGTGCCGTTCGTGGAATGATACCCTCGCGATCCGCAATGCTGATCTTGATGTGTTTCTCGACCAGCACCGGCAGCCACTCGCCAATACGGGCGAGCAATGTGAACAGGTGTGGCCCAGGCGATAGAACGAAAGTGTCGGTCTGAAGCTCGCAGTCTGACCGATCTTGCTGCACACGCACGGAACTGAGGCGTCCGCCAGAGCGTTCGATCCCGGTGACGTCCCCCGCGATCAATTCGACGCCACTCTCGCGGGCCTCCTCGAGAAGATACATACCAAGCTGTTGGGCGCTCAACGAGCCGCAGCGCCGCGCATGCAGGACGGCACATGTATCGCTGCTGAGATAAGGGAAGTACTCGCCGATCAACTGCCGGTCGACGATCAGGTCTGCGCCATCGAGCGAGTCCTCGAAGCCATCTGTTTGGGCAGGACGATAGGTCTGCCCTGAAGATATGATGCGCAACGGCCCGGCACCGAGCTTTTCGGACTCCAGGGCCTGGCGTTCGAAATCAGCAACTGTGTTATGCTCGGCTGTTGCAAAAAGGTAGCCACGGCGGCTCAGGTGGAAGCGATTGGCGCTTGCGCGCGCATACTCTTCCATAAGATCGATGCTGCGGCTCATCAGGGCGACCATGGCCGGGCCGGGCCCTGGCCACCAATTGCGATAGCACTCCGTGGATTTGTCGCTGGTCAGGCCGAGCGGCGGGCCGCTGTCGACGAGAGCGATGCGCTTCATGCCCGCCATGCTCAGGGCGTGCGCGCACGCGATCCCGGCGATTCCGGCTCCGCATATGACCATGTCGTAGTGTATTCGCTCGTTCGGCATGCCTGTCGGTGTGTTAGAAATGGAAATGGGGCGTGATCGATGCGGCTGTTTTCACCCATGGCGCCCGAATTAACGTAGAAGCATGATACTGCCACATCTCGCGCATTGATAGGCGCGACTGTTGCGCAGACCGACAGCCTTCAACATGGACAACCTGACAGCTGCATTGTGAACTCTGTGTATGCCAAGCTGAGCCGGATTGTGCTGACCATGACGTTCCGTTAGACCTCTGTAATGGCCAAGACTCCATCGTCAAATAAGCGTTCCGACAGCAACAAGGTGATCAACGTCCGTGGCGCCCGAGAGCATAATCTCAGGGGTGTCCATCTGACGATCCCACGTGATGCACTGATCGTGTTCACCGGTTTGTCGGGCTCGGGCAAGTCGTCCCTGGCGTTCGATACGATCTATGCAGAAGGACAGCGACGCTATGTCGAAAGTCTGTCCGCCTATGCGCGTCAATTCCTTGAAATGATGCAGAAACCGGACGTCGATCATATCGATGGTCTGTCGCCGGCCATATCGATCGAGCAGAAGACGACCAGCCGTAATCCGCGATCGACGGTTGGAACTGTCACCGAGATCTACGATTATCTGCGGCTTTTGTTTGCGCGTGTGGGTGTGCCTTACTCGCCTGCGACTGGCCTCCCGATTGAAAGCCAGACGGTGACCCAGATGGTCGACCGCATCCTGGAGCTGGACGAGGGTACGCGGCTCTATTTGTTGGCGCCGATCGTGAAAGGGCGCAAGGGCGAGTTCCGTAAGGATCTGGCCGAACTCATGAAAAAAGGGTTTCAGAGGGTCAAGATCAACGGCCAGTTCTATGAGATCCCTGATGCTCCAAAGCTCGACAAGAAATACAAGCACGATATCGATGTCGTCGTTGACCGCATCGTTGTACGGGCGGATATCGCGACGCGCCTCGCCGACAGTGTCGAGACGGCTCTGGACTTGGCGGACGGCATCGCGATTGCCGAGTTTGCTGATCGGGAATTGCCAAAAAAAGCGACAAAGGGCGCCAACAAGTCGAAGAATGATACGCACGAGCGTGTCGTCTTCTCCGCGCGATTTGCCTGCCCGGTTTCGGGTTTTACGATCGACGAAGTCGAGCCGAGACTGTTTTCCTTCAACTCACCTGCCGGTGCCTGTCCCTCATGTGACGGGCTTGGAACCGAGTTGCAATTCGAGCCCGAACTGGTGGTGCCGGATGATAATCTGTCGCTGCGCCAGGGTGCGATCCAGCCCTGGGCCAAAACGGGTGCGACATCACCGTACTACGAGCAGACGTTGCAAGCGCTGGCGCGTCATTTGAAGATCCAAATGACGACACCGTGGGCCGAGTTGTCGCGATCGGCGCAGAACGCCATTTTATTTGGAACGGATGGTGAAGACGTTGCATTCACCTATGAAGATGGTCTGCGCAAATTCAAGACCAAGAAGCCATTCGAAGGCGTCATCAACAATATCGAGAGGCGCTGGCGGGAAACCGATAGCCAGTGGGTGCGCGATGAGCTCTCGCGCTACCAGGGCAATCATCCGTGCGAAGACTGTAGTGGCTTTCGGCTGAAGCCGCAGGCCTTATGCGTCAAAGTCGGCGGGCAGCATATTGGTGAAGTCTGCGACCTGTCGATCCGCAAAGCCGGCGCGTGGTTCGAGGATTTACCGGCAACGTTTTCTCCGCAGCAGACGGAGATCGCGACACGTATTCTCAAGGAGATCCGCGAGCGGCTCAGGTTCCTCAACGACGTCGGGCTCGATTATCTGACCCTGTCGCGTTCTTCCGGAACCCTGTCGGGCGGGGAAAGTCAGCGTATTCGCCTGGCTTCGCAGATTGGATCCGGGCTGACCGGCGTACTTTACGTGCTGGACGAGCCGTCGATTGGTCTGCATCAGCGCGACAACGAACGGCTGCTCGGTACGCTGCGGCATCTGCGCGATCTCGGCAATACGGTGATCGTCGTCGAGCACGACGAGGATGCCGTTCTGACTGCCGACCATGTTGTCGATATCGGTCCCGGCGCCGGAGTCCATGGTGGTCAGATCGTTGCGCAGGGCTCACCGCATGACATCATGAACAGCACCGAGAGTTTGACGGGACAATACCTGAAAGGCACCCGGCAAATACCGGTTCCGCCGGCGCGGCGCGAGCCCAATACGCGCAAACAGGTTACCGTCGTGGGGGCGAGCGAAAACAACCTGAGAAATGTCACAGGCTCGATCCCGCTTGGACTGTTCACATGCGTAACCGGAGTGTCGGGAAGCGGCAAGTCCACATTCCTGATCGACACGATGTACAAAGCGATAGCGCGCAAGCTCACCAATGCGCGCGAGCAACCGGGCGCTCACAAAAAGATCGATGGTCTGCAGCATCTCGATAAGGTGATCGACATCG
>JBPCWB010000399.1:0-3292 GCA_051009955.1 Hyphomicrobiaceae bacterium
GTGTAGGGGCGCGCCCGTTGATCAGAAAGTAGATATGTATGAGCCCCCAAAACCACCAACCCATCGATCCGGTGAGTTTGAGGTAACCGAGATCCGCCACAGCAGCGTTCCGACCGATCGTGGCAAGGCTGCCTTCATGGCGATACTTGAACGAGGGCAACGATGGCGAGCCACGCATGCGCGCAAGAATAGCATCGGCAGCATAGTGCCCTGACTGCTTTGCAGCGGGCGCCAATCCGGGTACGAAGGCATTGTCCTTCCACGGAATCGCCGCCGCATCGCCGACAACATAGATCTCCGGATGTGCCGGCAAGGACAAGTCCGGATTGACCGTCACGCGGCCACTTTGATCCGTCGAAATGTCAAGCCACTCGGCAGGCCCTGCAATCCTGACACCGGCAGCCCAAATCACCGTTGCCGACGGTATGAATTCATGACCAACCTGCACGCCCGCGCCGTCGATCGACGTAACCAATTCGTTGGTGATCACCTCGACGCCGAGGCCGAGGAGGCTGCGGCGCGCATAGTCCGACAGTTTGGGTGAAAAGCCGGCCAGCAGGCGCTCGCCGGCTTCAACCAGAACGACCCGGGCGTGCCTTGGATCAATTCGACGAAAGTCACGCACGAGTGCAACGCGCGCCAGCTCCGCTATCGCTCCCGCCATTTCGACACCCGTGGGCCCGCCACCCACAATGATGAAATTCAAGAACCGTTGTTGTTCGTCGTGATCTTGACATATCTCGGCCTGTTCGAATGACAGTAGGATCCGTCTTCGCATCTCAGTCGCATCGGTGATGTCTTTAAGACCAGGGGCATGGGCCGACCAGGCGTCGTTTCCGAAGTAGTGGTTTGTCCCACCACAGGCCACGACGAGGAAGTCGTAATCGAAATTGCCCGCGTTCGTGATGACCTGGCGGGCTGCCGTGTCGACGCCCGTGACCTCAGAGAGGACGACTGAGACATTCTGTTGACGTGCAAACATACTGCGGATCGGCCAAGCAATGTCGGCTGGAGAAAGGTCGGCGGTTGCAACCTGGTACAGCAGGGGCTGAAACAGATGATAGTTGCGCCGATCAACGATGGTGATATCGACGTCCGCACGTGACAAACGTCTTGCTGCGGCGACTCCCCCAAATCCGGCGCCAATGATGACAATGCGTGTCCGCACAGTGGTTCATCCTCTGCCAACTGCGATTCTCATAACTTATTTGGGCGGCGGGTCCGGCTTTACAATACGTGCAGACAGAGGGGCAGGCATTCGCAGAGTCTGCATCGTCGCGTCTCATGCGGTGCCAACAGTCCTCGTGTGAATGCGTCGCCAAGGTCGTCTGCAACCCTGGTTAGACCGATTGCTCTCTGATGGCCCTGTCGGCCGGCAATTGGGCACGCTGGACGATCGACCGAACGGGTGCGGCTTGGCTCCTGAGATTGTCCCGCTTTCGGCTATCGGCTCCGGTCCCAATCGCGGTTCGCTCACCGATACCCTTCAATAGAAGACCTGATAGATGGGACAGCTGCAAACAATCACACTTCCTTTTCGTGCATCGCCGGCGCTCCTGCGCAGCAATAGATCCGGAGACGTTGGTTGACGGGGGCAAGCGGACATCCAGTCCACGGAAGCAAGTTGCTCACAAGTTGCCTGCCTCCGCACGCAAAGCCCTGCAACGTCCGCATCAACGCCCTCGACGAGATGATCGAGCCATATCTTGAATATCATTCAGCTTGAGGGCTAAATGATTATCCTCCAAGGCAATCAAACATGTCTATTTATATCCATTTTTCAGATTTATTCTCTGAACCAGCATTGCTCACTGGAACAGATTGATCGATGTCGCCGGCCGATCGCCTTCGTTTACGGTTGACACCCAAATTCCAGCACAGATACCATCCTTAAGGAAAGGGAGAGGGCATTGATCGGCTTGAGCCAATCGGGCTGGTAACTCCTACCAACTTCAACTATTGCGCTGGAGCGCGACAGCAACCTCTTGCGTTGCGGCAACGCTGTCGCCGCCCAGTCTGAACCTTGCACCGTCGGCCGAATAGTATCGCGTTGAGGAATGGAATGTTGGACCGTACGGGCTGGACAATTGCGACTGGACTGGTCCTACTCGTATGTTTCGGTTTTGCGTATCTACTCGAGCAGAATAGACGTAGACATGGCCCCCAAGCTCAGAGATTCTTTTGGGGGTTTTTCTATGGCCTTATGGGCTTTGTCGGCCACTCAATTTCCTTCTTACTATTTTTGACAGCTCTGGTCACAAATGGGAACTGCGACGATTGCTATTTCCTCGCAATTTCGACGTTGGCCTTGGCCACCTCCCACTACATGTTGCTCACGAGAACAAAACTCGGATGGATCGCAGGATCACTTGGGTCCTTGAACTTTGTGGTATGGATTATCAATTTTTACTACGGTCGAAAGCGCTGGCATGAATTCAGCGACGCTGGGCTCGAATACTTCGACTTCATCGACTGGTCAGATGTTTGGCAGCGGGTCATTGTGCTTTCTGGCCTCGCCTACATTACGCTGGTCGTTCTGGTCATGATGATCTTTCAGCCCTTTGGCGAACGTCCCAATGACGTTCAAATGTTCTTCGTGACCAAGATTGCGATACTGCCACCGATTGCCGTTGGCGCGCTCTACCTCGGTCTGAAAACGCTTCTGCACGTCAAGAAGCCGACCACTGGAAACCGGAGGACGTTAGGCGCGGGTGTCGACGGCAGCTTTTCTTTCGGGTTGCGTGGTCTTTTAAATGATCGCATCGGAAGTGGCACAGGCCGGCATCGGTAACGGCAACGCAGCCAATTGGAAGTGGTTTCAACCGTGATGGCTGATGCCGGCGCAGCGCAGGCAATCAACAGCATAGACTCTCTGGTTCAATCGCGATGTGCTCCCTCGTCGCCCCATGATCTCTCCGAACGGCGTCGGTCGTGTGTCTACGCGAGGCCATCCAACCGATCGATGAATCGAACTCTCTCGGCGACTCTACCGATGTTTGCCGCCGGCCTTGATCGTCATGTACGGCGAAAGAGTGCCATTGGCGATCTTGTCGTTGGCCCGCGGATGGGAGCGGCTGGTGCGCGCAAAGGGCGGCTGGGTTCACCTCGACATTCCGAATGGCAACCAATCGCTGCTAAGATTGCAAATCTTCGATGAGCCGAAAACGTTCACAAACGAGTTCCATTTCCCAATCGAAACCACCGTTCCGTTCAAAATACATTTTATGATCATTGCGCCAGCCTTCAAGCGTCGCATTCTCCCCCTCGGACAGAGCAAAATCCTCCGTAACTT
>JBPCWB010000400.1:0-19648 GCA_051009955.1 Hyphomicrobiaceae bacterium
GTGAAACACCTGCCGTGATCGATCGTGCCGTCTGGACGTTCAATACGCAGACGTTCGAGTCACACCGACATGAGTTGCCACTGTCGATGGTCAACGCAACCGGGAGGGTCACATCAACTGATGCTGCGCGCCCCATTGACCTGGCAGCAAGTCCGAAACGCTTTACGGCCGATGGCGGCCATCGCACGTGTCGGCCGGAGCAAACGCTTGCGCGTCTCAATCGTATTGTCAGTCCGATCACAGGGATCGTTCCAGCGGTCGTTCGTCTGACCGACCACCCCGACATGCATGTCTATGGTGCCATTCAGACCGATGATCTTCCAGCGTTTCGCACGAGCGCCGGCAATCGATTGCTCGGCATCCCCGACAGAGCCATGGGCAAGGGTGAAACGGACGTTCAGGCGCGTGTCAGTTGTCTGGCAGAGGCTGTCGAACGCTATTCGAGCCGCTATTTCCCGGGCCGTACGAAGCGGCGCGCACGATTGGCAGAACTGGGAGGCGATGCGGTCCATCCCGATAGCGTTCTGCAATTCAGTTCACGCCAATACGACAGCCGCTCGGCCTGGAACGCACGGTATGGCGGCAGCCCGAACTGGGTTCCGGAACCCTTCGATGACGCGACGCCCGTTGACTGGACGGCAGCCTGGTCGTTGAGCCGTCGGCGAACGCGTTGGCTGCCGTCGGCATTCTGCTTCTTCGCTTATCCGTTCGAAGGTGGGCCGGCTTTCGCACAGGGCGACTCCAACGGTTGTGCGTCAGGCAACACAATCGAGGAAGCCATTCTGCAGGGCTTGTTCGAGCTGATCGAGCGTGATGCCTGCGCCCTGTGGTGGTACAACCGTGCGAAACGGCCGGAGATCGACCTGGCATCGTTCGGGCAACCGTTTTTTGAACGCATGCAGGACAGGTGTCACGATCTGCAGCGCACACTTCATGTGCTCGACTTGCGCACCGAGTTCGACGTTCCGGTTGCTCTTGCCGTGAGCTGGCGACGTCAAGATGGCAGCAACATCCACTTCGGCATCGGTTGTCACCTGGAGCCGCGTCTCGCCGCTTCCCGCGCCCTGGCCGAGCTCAATCAAATGCTCCTGATCGAGGGCCGCACGAATGATCCGGCGACCCGCATCGCGGCGCAATTCTCTCCCGGCCTGATCGATTGGTTAGAAAACGAGTGTGTTGCCGATCATGCCTACGTCGTGCCGAACGGAATGCCGTCGATCGTTGCACAGGACATGCACGACTGGTCCAGCAATGATGTGTCGGATGACATTCGATATTGTGTCGGCAAGCTGGCAGACAACGGGCTCGAAACCATCGTCCTGGATCTGACGAGACCTGAGATCGGTTTTCCCGTTGTTCGTGTCGTCGTTCCTGGATTGCGCCATTTCTGGGCGCGCCTGGCACCCGGGCGACTCTACGACAGTCCGGTGAAGCTCGGCTGGCTAGCGTCACAGACCGGAGAAGACGAGGTCAATGACATTCCATTCTTTATGTAACCTGTCGCGCAGTGCCGGTCGCCACCGGTGCGTTGTGTGTCGATAAACGGGGAGCGCTCATGAATTCCGCAGAGGCCGTGGATGCGACCAAGCTGTTCGAGGCGCGCGGGGCGGCGACGCTGCGCCTTCCAATAGGAGCCATGTGGCAACTCGGCAGCGCGCCCGTGCGCTACCTCTGCCGCGGCGCAATTGATGTATTTGCCGCCACACGTCGCGACGATGGCGGCAACAGCCCGTTGATGCCGATAGGCCGCCTCGGCTCGGGCGTCGCCCTCTTTGTCGAACCCGGCCTTCTCGTTGATGTCGATCTCTTTTGCGTCTGTGCGCAGGATTGCGAGTTTCGCGAAATTCCAATGGCAACGTTGAGCGAAGGTCTCGGCGATGCCGACCGATCGCAACTGGCGGCCATGCTGGATCAGTGGATCACGGCGGCGACCAGCCAACTTGTTACCACTCCGTCCGTGGGCAGGCGCTATATCGATCCAGGCGATGGAGTAGCGGTCAAAGCAGGACATGTGATCGCCAGTGACGGAGTCGTCTGGATCCACGACCCAGATTGCTTGCTGGAATACCCGGCTGAGAACGCCATCGCATTCTCAGCCGGACCGTACCAGTCGCTTCTGACGGCCTCACTTGAGGCCCGCGTCAAGAAAAGAGGAAACATCGACTGCCACGACACCCAGGCCGCGATGTCAGACTCCGTTGCTAAAACTTTTCGCCAATGGGGTGAATGTCTGCGCGCACTTGCGATCAAGCGCCTCGATGCATGGACCCGTGACGCCGCAGCACGCCATGCGCGCCGCGCAACGGGCGATCAGCTGGCTATGCGTGATGGCGTCGCGGCGATCGTGTCTGTGGCGGAGACAGAGACCTTTACACAACGGCTGCGTGACCCGACTCAGAATAGTCTCGAGGTCGCGATGCAACTGATCGGTCAACATATGGGCGTGGACGTCTCGCGCACGCCGATCGGCAGGCCGTTCCTCAACGATGAGGCGCGGCTCAATTGGATGACTCAGCGGGCGCGGCTGCGCCGACGCCTCGTGTCGCTGCAGTCGGAGGCCTGGCAGGACGACGGCATTCCGATGTTGGTCTCCATGACGGGTGACGACTCGCTGCGGGTTGCACTCTGCAACGATCGCGGGCAATGGACTCTGACCGACCCGACAAACGGCCAAGTGGAGCCGTTGACACCGGATCGCGCCGAAGATCTGGGCGCTTGGGCGATGACTTTCTATCGTGCGCTCCCCGATCAATTGACGGTCAAGGAGCTGATCAGGTTCGTTGCCTCGAATATAGCAAGAGATGCGCAGACGCTGGTCGTCGTGTCGGTGCTGGCGGTCGCGCTGACCTTAGCCTTGCCGTTCGGGCTGAAGTTTATTGTCGACAGTTCGATTCCGTCGGCCAATCTCGGCGACCTTTCCGTCACCATACTGACCCTGTTGACGTTGACTCTCGCGATCTATGCCTTCCACATGTGTCGTGCCTTGGCACTCGTACGTATCGAGGGACGATCTACCATCGATATTCAAGCCGGCTTCTGGGATCGGCTGTTGCGTTTGCCGCTGCCATTTTTCCGCAAGTATGCCGCTGGCGATCTCGCAGCTCGCGTGTCGGAGATCGGCCGAATCTACAAGCTTCTCTTCAGTGCCGTCAGCGGCATGTTTCTCGGCGGGCTCACGATCTGCCTGAGTCTTGCTGTGATGATCTACTTCATGCCGGCAATGGGAGTTGTTGTAGCGGCCGCCGGATTGGTGTTCCTGAGTCTTTTTGCGGTGTCGGAGAACCGGCGATTGGGTCATCTTCGCCGCGAGGCCGCGCGCCAGGGACGCCTGACAGGTGCTGTGGTGCAATTGCTGGGCGGCATCGCGAAACTCCGTGCCGCCGCCGCCGAGGCGCGCGCATTCCGCTTCTGGGCTGAAGGATATTCGGAACGCGGTAAGATGCAGCGCGCGGCGAACCGTCGGGCCGACCAGGCGTTTCTTGCAAGCGATTTGCTGTACTTGCTTGTACTTGTGCTGGTGTTCGCTGCTATCGGGATGCAGGAGCATGCCAACATTGGTGATTTCCTTGCGTTCAACACCGCTCTGGTTCAGTTCGTTGCCGCGATCATGTTGATGGTTTCATCGACGTCGTCCGGTGTCGCCGCATTACCGCTGGCGGAACGATTGATGCCGCTCATCGAGGCACGGCCTGAATCGGTTGCGAGTGGTGCCGAAAGCCGGCGCCTGGCGGGGCGGCTAGACATCGAGGCGGTTTCATTCCGCTACGGGCCGACCAGTCCGCTCGTGTTGGACGATTTGTCGATGACCATTGAACCGGGCGAGTTCGTGGCGATTGTCGGCGGATCGGGTTCGGGTAAGTCGACATTGTTCCGGATTATCCTTGGATTCGAAACACCCACCCGTGGCGCCGCCTATTTCGACGGCCAGGATTTGCGGCAAATGGATCAAACGGCCGTTCGGCGCCAGTTTGGCGTCGTGATGCAGAATTCGCGCCTGACCACCGGTTCCATTCTCGACAATGTCCTGGGCTCCTCCGGCCTTGGACAGGCGGAAGCCTTGACGGCGATCCGTATGGCCGGTTTGCAGGACGACATTGCCGCCCTGCCCATGGGCCTGCAAACCTATATTTCGGAAACTTCGGGCGGGTTTTCGGGAGGCCAGGCACAGCGGCTGATGATTGCGCGAGCCTTGGTTGGCCATCCGAGATTTCTGCTATTCGATGAGGCGACGAGCGCGCTTGACAATCGCTCGCAGGCGATCGTCTCGAAAAACATCAAGAAGATGGATGTGACCCGCATCGTTATCGCCCATCGGCTCTCAACCATCCGGGACGCCGACCGAATCTACGTGTTGGACAAGGGGCGAATCGTCCAACAAGGTCGGTTCGAAAACCTGATGCAGCAAGACGGCGTCTTTAGGACTTTGGCGGAGCGCCAGATGGCCTGATCCGCCATGCCAGACAGACAGTCACGTCAGCCGATGTTGGCCTGCGCTGCAAGGCGCACCATCGATATGTCGGCCAATGGCGGGCGTCTAGATCTGGGGCAGCACCAGCGAAATTGGAGATGACACGTCAAGGATCACTGCGACGTCGGCCAGGGTGCCAACTTCGACAGGAAATGGCGGCCCGTGATGCGTTGTCCAGGCGAAGCCCGATGCGGTATCTTTGTTCAATTCCGGCGCAATCAGGACTTCGAGCGGCGCGCCCGCGGCGAAGAACGTGCTTGCCAGCTCCTTATTGTGTAGATGCTCCTCGACATGGCGGCGCGAAACCGGTTTGTGCGACACGCTGAGGACTTGGCCGCGAATGCCGCCGAAGCGGTTGCGATCAACCCCGCGCGGGAAGATCTGCGCCGTCATGCCCGGCAGCACGCGATTGCCCTGCTCGGCCGAAATGAAGGTCATAACTTCCAGTTGATGGAAGCCTTCGGGCCGGATCGTCATCAAGTTGTGCGAGCGGTCGATTGGAGAGCCGGTCAGCACATCGATATCTTCCACTTCGCCGGCGACACTACTCAAGATGAGGCCGTCCGCATGGGCACCGTCGTGATTGAGATGTTCAATCAGAATGAGCCGATCGCCGGGTTTGACCTTGTCGCCAACTTTGACAAACACCGCTTTGATAATCCCTGGCGCCTTGGAGGTGACCTCATAGTCGGAGACGCCGTAGGAGCGCAGCATGCCAATGCCGGTGGAACGTGCAGAGATTGACCCAAAGAATCCCCAGAAGAGGGCAGCAGTGATAATCAGCACGAGTCCGGCGAAAATCACCCAAAGACGCAGCGGAACAATTTTGAGCCTTTGATCGAGGCGCTCCGGAGAGGAGGCAGTGTCCGTAGCGGACTGTTGAAACAATGTCGACATGTGTTGTGGCCAGTCTTCCAAAATTGAATGACATCGCGCTGATCGGCGCGAGTCAGAATAAAAATACATTTAGAAACCACGAGGCGCAATTATAATTGCTTTTAAGTAACTGCAAAATTGGAGAAAATAAACTATTATTATAAAGAACGTGTCGGTGTCGAAGAGGAGTATTCGAGTGGTTGTTGCGGCGCGTGCTGCCTGCCCGTGATCGGCGTACGATCCGTCGCATCATCGAAGCTCCGTCCAACTCATTTGTCGCCGCTAGCACCGATCTCGCTTCAAAATGCACTCCTTGACGCCGGTCGGGTTGTGCAATCGGGCCCCAATTCCGGCACTTGCGTCAGGGGACCTTCTGCTCGACGATAACTGTGTGTCACGCTATGGCATCTTTGGGCCAAGCTTATTGGGGAGTCGCCGTCTCGTGTCTCGATCTCTTAGCGGACTGACCATCCTCGATCTCAGTCACGCGCTGTCAGGGCCGTTCGCGACGATGCTATTGTCGGAACTCGGCGCCGAGATCATCAAGGTTGAGCCGCCGGGGGGCGATCATTTCAGGCCGGCCAACGGCGGTGCAACGTTCGCCGTCGTCAATCGCAACAAACGCAGCATATGCATCGATCTGAAGCAGGCGCAAAGCTCTGAGATCATGACACGGCTGATTCAACGGGCGGATATCTTGCTCGAGGCCTTCACACCTGGCGCCGCCGACCGCCTGGGTTACGGTTACGAGGTGGTCTCGGCGATCAAGCCGGACATCATCTACTGCTCGATTTCAGGGTTTGGTCAGGATGGCCCGTATCATGAACTCCGGGGATACGATGCCGTCGCCCAGGCAATGTCGGGTGTGATGGCGGCGACCGGCGAGGCCGCCCGCCCGCCGGTCCGTGTCGGGCCGTCCCTGATCGATATGGGAACCGGCATGTATGTGGTCATTGGGGTCATGGACGCCTTGCGCACGCGCGATGCGAAGGGTGCCGGTGCGCGGCTCGACTTCAACCTGTTCGAGTCCGCTCTCTCCTGGATGTCGCAAAGCATTGCGCGCTATTCGCAGACCGGTGTCGTCCCTGCGCGCACCGGATCGGCGTTGGCAACCTTCTCGCCTTATCAGGTCTTCAAGGGGCGAGACGGATTACTGTTCATCGGCGCGTCCACACAGCGGTTCTGGGAACGTCTGTGCGCGGCGCTGGACCTACAGGAACTCGTGACCGACACGCGTTTCCTCGATATGCCAGCGCGTGTGAAAAACCGCTCGGCACTCACGGTGATTATCGAGGAGACGTTGCGGGACCGACCCAATGAAAACGTGCTGGCCCGCTTGCGGGAGGCCCAGGTGCCGTGTGCCCCGGTTCTCGACGTCGAAGGTGTTGTCAATGATCCGCATGTTGCCGCGCGGCATGTCTTGACGGGTGTCGCAGACGCAGAAATCGGCAACATTCTGCAAACCCGCATGCCGATCGGTGACGGCCGACCGCCGCAACCGGCGCCGCGTCTGGGTGAGCACACGCGGTTGATCCTCCAGGATCTCGGCTTCGGATCCACTGCGATCGAGCAGATGATTGGCGATCACGTCGTATTTGCGTGTGACGATGCCAATGGCCAAGGTGCCTGACGATCGGACCATGCCAATGTCCGAGGCGTCATTCAGCCCATGTAGAGGCCGCCATTGGCATGAACCAGCTCACCGGTCATGAAGCGCGATGCGTCCGACGCTAGAAACACGATAATGTCGGCAATGTCGCCCGGTTGCGCCATGGCACCTAGCGGTACAAGGCTCGATTGCTCGGCCATCTCAGGCTCGGAGAACTGATACCGCGGTTGTGCAGTATCGGTGAGCCCCGGGGCAATGGCATTCACGCGAATGTTGTGCGGCGCCAAGGCCAAGGCCATGGAGCGCGTGAGGCCGATAATCCCGGTCTTGGTTGCTGAATAGTGGACGCCCAGCACGTGCCCGCGCACGGACGACGATGATATGTTGACGATCGCGCCTGGCACGCCATCCGCCACCATCTTTCGTGCCGCTGCCTGCGCCGTGAGGAAGCTGCCCTTGAGATTGACGCCAACCACCTGGTCCCACTCCGCCTCCTCGAGATCCAGAAAAGCGGAACGTGGAAAGATCCCGGCGTTGTTGACGAGAATGTCAAGACTGCCGAGCCCACTGTGGGCCGTGTCGACCATTTTGTGAATGTCTGGCGTTTCCGCGACACTGCCTTGCACGGTAAGCGCCGCGCAATCAAGCGCAGTGACCTCTTTCGCCAGCGCCTCGGCCGCGGCCTCGTCATCCAGCCAGTTGATGGCGACGGATGCCCCCGCTTGTGCGAGTGCCAGGACAACCGCCCGGCCAATACCCTGCTGCGCACCCGTCACCAGAGCGCGTCGGCCGGCAAGTGACGTTGACCGCATTGTCATTTTGTTGGTTCTCCTTCGCGGCCATCATTCCATGGTCGGGATAACGAACTCTGCGCCTTCCTTGACACCTGATGGCCAACGCTGCGTGACGGTCTTTGTCTTGGTGTAGAACCGGATCGAATCCGGGCCATGTTGATTGAGGTCACCAAACACCGAGCGCTTCCAACCGCCAAACGTGTAGTAGGCCAGCGGCACAGGAATGGGCACATTGACGCCCACCATGCCGATCTGAACGCGGGAGGTGAAATCGCGAGCTGTGTCACCGTCACGCGTGAAGATTGCAACTCCGTTGCCATACTCGTGCTCGTTCGGCAGACGCAGCGCTTCCTCGTAGTCCTTGGCGCGCACGACCGAGAGGACCGGACCGAAGATCTCTTCTTTGTAGATCCGCATCTCGGGCTTCACATCGTCGAACAGGCAGCCACCAAGATAGAAGCCGTTCTCATAGCCCTGCATTTTGAAATCGCGGCCATCGACGCGAAGTTTTGCACCTTCCTCGAGTCCGAGGTCGACGTAGTCGCGCACTTTCTGAACGTGAGCCGCTGTCACCAATGGCCCGAAATCGGCTGCTTGATCCGTCGAGGGGCCGATTTTCAGACTTTCGACTTTGGGAATCAGCTTTTCGACCAGCAGATCGGCAGCCTTTTCGCCAACCGGGACGGCCACTGACACGGCCATGCAGCGTTCCCCGGCGGACCCATATCCGGCACCGATAAGGGCGTCGGCGGCTTGGTCCATGTCGGCGTCCGGCATGACGATCATGTGGTTCTTGGCGCCGCCGAAACATTGCACGCGCTTACCCGTCGCAGTACCGCGGGTGTAGACATACTCGGCGATCGGCGTTGAACCGACGAAACCAACGGCGGCAATTTCATCGTGATCGAGAATGGCGTCGACAGCATCCTTGCCACCGTTCACGACATTGAGGATGCCGGGCGGCAGTCCGGCCTCGATCATCAATTCGGCCAGCATCAGCGGCACGGAGGGATCACGTTCGGATGGTTTCAGGATGAAAGCGTTGCCGCAGGCGATGGCTGGCGCAAACTTCCACATCGGGATCATGGCAGGAAAGTTGAACGGTGTGATACCGGCGGTCACGCCCAGCGGCTGGCGGATGGCATAGATATCGATGCCAGGGCCGGCACCTTCCGTATATTCGCCCTTCATCAGTTGCGGGATGCCGATGGCATACTCGCAGACTTCGACGCCACGCTGGATGTCGCCTTTGGCGTCGGGGATGGTCTTGCCGTGCTCCCGGGCCAGTGTTTCCGCAAGTTTTTCGTTGTCTCGTTCGACAAGCTGCAGAAATTTCATAAACACGCGAGCCCGGCGTTGCGGGTTGATCGTTGCCCACCCAGGCTGGGCTTGCTTGGCATTGGCAACGGCCCGATCGACTTCGGTTGATGAGGCCAGCGGGACCCTCGCAGCGACTTCGCCCGTCATCGGCCAATACACGTCGCCAAACTGGCCGCTGGTGCCCTTGACGCGTTCGCCGCCGATAAAATGCCAAAGCTCTTCCGCCATGTCGCGTTCTCCCGGGATGTCTTGAACCATTGATCGGAAGATTAACGCCTCTGGCTGGATGTGTCATGCCAAGATGCCCTGGCGATCCACGTACTGGGGGAGTGGAGGCGGGCGCGAGCTGCGGTGATCAAGCGAGACCGGCGCCGCGCCACTCATTGATCATGAACACGGATCGCCACGTTCAATTCTCCTGCGGTTCTACACGGTGCGTCGAATCTGATGAAAGTTCCTGAAGAACAGCAATGATGGCAACCGGGATAGATCGAATCGCATAAGGTCGCCGGCGGCTAACAACTATCTTTGCGACAAAACGGTCACAATTGCTGGATCGAGGCCCGCTGCTCTTGCGCCAAGAGGATCAGCGATAGTAGAACCGACCAAAATCTCATATTTTTCTGCCGCCTAGAAAATCCTGCGGCGTCATGGAGGGAGAGCGCCGGTGAGCGAAACCAACGCGTCTCGTCCGCAGGAGGCGGACCTGAATACTATCCCCAAGCTCCTGTTGCGTAACGCCGTTAAATTTGGCGAGCGGCCAGCTTACCGCGAGAAATACCTCGGAATTTGGCAAACCTGGAGTTGGCAGGAGGCGCGCGACCAGGTCCGTGACTTCGCGATCGGTCTAAATCTGCTTGGTTTGCAGCGCGGTGAGACGGTTGCCATCGTTGGGGACAATCGGCCGCGACTGTATGCGACTTTCGCAGCCTCGCAGAGCTTGGGTGCCGTCCCAGTGCCGGTTTATCAGGACTCGGTCGCGGAGGAGATGGCCTACGTCCTGGCTCACGCCGAGGTTACTTTTGCGATTGTTGAGGACCAGGAACAGGTCGACAAGATCCTCAGTATCGCTGACCAGGTTCCAACGCTGCGCAAGATCGTCTACGTCGAGCCACGTGGTCTTCAGAAATACGATCATACCAATCTGCATGAATACTCTCACGTTCAGCAGCAAGCCCGAGACGACCTCAAGAAAAACAGTGAACGCGAGCAATGGTGGCTGGACCAAATTGCGGCCGGCAAGGGTGACGATATATGCGTCATGCTGTACACCTCCGGCACGACAGGCCGTCCGAAAGGTGTGATACTCAACTTCGACAACCTGGTCATTACAGCCAGAAATGCCAATGCATTCGACAAGCTGACCGAACAAGATGAAATCATTGCCTATCTGCCCATGGCCTGGGTTGGCGACCATATCTTTTCCTACGTTCAGTCTTACGACGCCGGATTTTGCGTCGCCTGTCCCGAGAGCCCTGACACGGTTCAGGCTGATCGGCGGGAAGTCGGACCGACGTTTTTCTTCGCGCCACCGCGCGGGTTCGAAAACCAGCTCACCGACATCACGGTGCGCATGGAGGATGCCGGGTCCTTCAAGCGCTGGTTGTTCAAAACCTTTCTTGGCGTCGCCGACCGCTGCGGCGAGCGCTTGCTCGAAGGCAAACCGGTCGGCATGGTCGATCGTGTCCTGTACTGGCTCGGTGGAATCTTCGTTTACGGTCCGCTGCGCAACCGCCTCGGCTTCTCCCGATTGAGAATTGGGTATACCGCCGGCGAGGCGATCGGTCCCGAGATGTTCAAATTCTACCGCTCTTTGGGCATAAACCTGAAGCAGCTCTACGGGCAAACCGAGGCCGCCGTTTACATCACGGCGCAGCCGGATGGCGAGATCTACGCCGACACGGTCGGGACGCCTTCAAAGGACGTTGAAATCGAAATCGCCGAAAGCGGCGAAGTGATGTACCGCAGTCCCGGCGTTTTTCAGACTTACTATAAGAACGACGAAGCGACCGAATCGACCAAGACGGCGGACGGTTGGGTTCATTCGGGCGACGCCGGCTTTATCGACAATCGCGGTCATCTAGTGATCATCGATCGCGCCAAGGATGTCGGCAAACTCAACGACGGCTCCTTGTTCGCGCCGAAGTATCTCGAGAACAAAATCAAGTTCTTCGCGGAAGTGCGCGAGGCCGTAGCCCTGGGGGACGGCCGCGATTATGCAACGATGATGATCAATATCGACCTGGTCTCGGTCGGCAATTGGGCTGAGCGAAACAACGTTATCTATGCCAGCTATCAGGAGTTGGCGGGGCATCCCGATGTTTACAAGATGGTTGAGCGGCGGGTCGACGAGCTCAATCAGTCGCTCAAGGATGAGCCGCGGATGGCCGGCTCGCAGATCAAGCGGTTCCTGATCCTAATCAAAGAACTCGACGCCGATGACGGTGAACTGACGCGCACGCAAAAAGTTCGCCGATCCTTCATCGCCGAACGATATGCGCCTCTCATCACGGCTCTCTATGACGGATCGACACTGTGTAATCTTGAGACGGAAGTGACGTTCGAAGATGGCCGCAAGGGCATGATCAAAGGCGATGTCCGGATCGTTGACATGCAGACATATGCACCCAATGCCGAACCACTCCGGGAGGCCGCAGAGTAATGGACCAAGTGCTTGGTGAATCTGCGCCGGTGTCAACCGATGACCGGATTTCTGATGAAGTGCTGCTCAAGGTGGACAACGTTTCGTTGTCCTTTGGTGGTGTCAAAGCCATCCGGGATGTCAGTTTCGACATAAAGAAGGGTGAGGTGCGCGCCATCATCGGCCCGAACGGGGCGGGCAAGACGTCGATGCTGAACAGCATCAATGGGTTTTATCACCCGCAGGAAGGCACCATTACGTATCTCGGCCAAACGCGTCGTCACATGCGGCCATACATTGCTGCAACCCAAGGAATCGCGCGCACGTTTCAGAACGTCGCCTTGTTTCGTGGCATGTCCACGCTCGACAACATCATTTCCGGTCGCACACTGAAGATGAAAACCGGACTGTTCTGGCAGATGCTGCGCACCGGCCCGGCCGAGCAGGAAGAATTCGAGCACCGCGAATTCGTCGAACACATTATCGACTTTCTCGAAATTCAGGCGATCCGGCGCACACCCGTTGGCAGACTGCCATACGGATTACAGAAGCGTGTCGAACTCGGACGGGCGCTGGCCATGGAGCCGACGCTGCTGCTGCTCGATGAGCCGATGGCCGGGATGAACCTGGAAGAGAAGCGTGACATGAGCCGTTTCGTTATCGACGCCAACGAGCAATTGGGCACGACCATCGCTCTCATCGAGCACGACATGGGTGTGGTTATGGATTTATCCGACCGCGTCGTCGTTCTGGATCATGGCGAGATGATCGCGGACGGCACGCCTGCCGAAGTCCAGGCGAACCAGGACGTGATTGATGCGTATCTCGGTGTTGAGCACTAAGGTTCAGATAACATGGAAACCCTATATTTCGTATTCGTCCAGCCTTTTGTGGACATGGGCGGAGCACCGGACCTTCTTGTTCAGGTCGTTTGGGAAGGCTTCGTTGCCGGAATCCTGTATGCCTTGATCGCTCTCGGACTGGTCCTGATCTTCAAGGCCTCGGGCATCTTCAACTTCGCCCAGGGCATTATGGTTGTGTTTGGCGCGCTGGGACTGGTGACGCTCTACGAAATCGGGGTGCCGGCATGGTTGGCCATCATCCTGTCGATTGCGATGATGTTCGTCCTTGCCGTGGTGGTCGAACGAGTGGTGTTTCGTCCACTCGTCAATCAGCCGGACATCATTCTGTTCATGGCCGCGATCGGTCTGAACACGTTTCTGATCGGGTTCGGTGAGACGATCTTCGGTGGTGAGCCGAAGACGATGATCACCGAGGAGATTGGTCTACCAACCGGTTCAACCGAAGTCGAAATGCTCGGTGGCCGCGTGATCTTTCAGCATCTCGACATCGCTGCGGCCGTGATTGCGGCTCTGATGGTCGGCGGGCTGGCCGTGTTTTTCAACAAATCGAAGATCGGCCGCGCTCTGCGAGCCGTCGCCGACGATCACCAGGCAGCGATGTCGGTCGGCATCACGTTGCAGCAGATTTGGGTGATCGTCTGGTTCGCCGCAGGCATCGTCGCGCTGGTCACCGGGATCATGTGGGGTGCGCGCTCGGACGTTTCGTTCGCTCTTGAAGTCGTGGCGCTGAAGGCGCTGCCCGTGCTCATTCTGGGCGGTTTCACGTCGATCCCGGGTGCCATCATCGGCGGCCTGATTATTGGCGTTTCCGAGAAAGTCGCTGAATTCTATTGGGGGCCAATGGTTGGTGGGTCGATCGAAAGCTGGATCCCCTACTTCATCGCCCTGCTGTTCCTCTGGTTCCGACCACAGGGCCTCTTCGGTGAAAAGATCATCGAGCGCATTTAGGAGAGTGACGACAGATGTTCTATCGCGAGGTCGGTGACCTAAAGACGAACTATCGTGATGACTCGGTTGTTCTCACGATCGGTCAGGAGCGCTATGCGATCTACTTCCTGGTCGCTTTCATGTATCTGGTCGTCCCCTGGGTCGCGAACGACTTTTGGCTGAATACGATCATCATCCCGACTTTGATCTTCTCCCTCGCAGCTCTCGGCTTGAACCTTCTGACGGGATATGCCGGCCTCGTGTCGCTTGGAAGCGGTGGCTTCATGGGTGTTGGCGCTTTCGCTTGCTACAAGCTTGCGACGATCTTTCCGGACGTGAACATCGTCATTCACATTTTCCTGTCAGGATTCGTGGCCGCAGCGATCGGGATTTTCATCGGCATCCCGAGTCTGCGTATCAAAGGTTTCTATCTCGCCGTTGCCACGCTGGCGTCGCAGTTCTTCCTGGAATGGGCGTTCGGGCGCATCGCCTGGCTTTACAACTATAATGACTCCGGGGCGATCGACAGCATCAACCGGTCGCTGTTCGGGATGGCACTGACCGAGCCCTATGGTGAGACGTGGTATCAATACCTGGTCGTATTGACGATCGTTATCATTCTAACGATCGTGGCCATCAATCTGGTGCGCGGCCGCTTCGGTCGTCAGTGGATGGCGATCCGTGACATGGATATCGCCGCGGAACTGATTGGCATTCGGCCGCTTCCGACCAAGTTGTTGGCCTTCGCCATCTCCTCATACTATTGCGGCGTTGCGGGCGCGATGCTCGTCTTCCTCTCGCTGGGATCGGCCGAAGTCGAGTCCTTCGACATTCTCAATGCATCATTTCCCGTGCTGTTCATGATCATAATCGGTGGTCTTGGCAGCATCATCGGATCGTTCCTGGGAGCGGCCTTTATCATCGTGCTCCCGATTGTCATCTCCTCGGTGCCGCGCGTACTGGAACTCGACATAACCTCGGCGACCGTCGAGCACATTCGCTTTATGATCGTAGGCGTGTTGATCATCTTTTTCTTGATCGTCGAGCCCGCAGGTCTGGCGCGGCTCTGGCAGATCGCACGGGAGAAGTTGCGGCTCTGGCCATTCCCCTACTGATGGGTTGGTTGGATTGGGAACCCGCGCCCGCTTCGGGCCAATGGCGCGGGAACTGCGGCAGACGATGGCACAATTCCATTGCCCTCATCGTTTGCTGCGACAATAATGGCTCATCCCGAGGCGCTGTCGATGCGCTTCGAAAAGCGAAGACCTGAAGGGCTCACAAGTGGAGGAGACACCTTATGAAGCTAACTAAGGCAATATTCGGCGTTGCTGCTGGCGCAATGCTGGCGACCGGATTCGCCCTGCAAGCGCAAGCGGAAGACAAGCTCTACATTCCGCTCCTGACCTATCGCACAGGCCCATTCTCCGGGTCCGGTACACCGAACGCGAACGGCATGCACGACCTGTTTACCATGCTCAATGTGCGCGATGGCGGCATCGGCGGCGTCAAGATCGAGGTCGAAGAGTGCGAGACGGGCTACAAGGCTCAGAAGGGTGTCGAGTGCTATGAGGCGACCAAAGGCAAAGGCGCCCTCGTCTATAACCCCTATTCAACCGGCATCACGTTGCAGCTTTTGCCGAAAGCACCAATTGACAAGATTCCGGTGCTCTCAATGGGCTATGGCCTGTCTGCTGCCGCCGTCGGTGAGAAGTTCCCGTGGGTCTTCAATGCTCCGGCAACCTACTGGAGTCAGGCCTCCGGCGTGATCAAGTATCTCGCCAGCCGCAACAAGGGCAGTCTCAAAGGCAAGAAGATCGGCTTCACTTATCTCGACGTCGGTTATGGCCGCGAGCCGATTCCGCTCTTCAAGGCGCTGGCCGAAGAGATGGGCTTCAAGCTAATTCTCCTACCAGTTGGCGTTAAGGAAATGCAGAACCAGGCTTCGCACTGGCTGCAAGTCCGCAAGGAGCGTCCTGATTACATGGTCATTTGGGGCTGGGGCGCGATGACGCCGACGGCTCTGAAGGAAGCCGCGAAGATCCGCTTTAACATGGAAAACTTCATCGGTGTGTGGTGGTCCGGAAGCCAGGTGGACGTCTTGCCGGCTGGCAAGGGCGCCATCGGTTACCACGCCATGACCTTCCATGGTGCGAGCCCAGACTTCCCGGTTCTGAAGGACATTGTTAAGCACGTCATCAACGGCCCAGGCAAGACGCTGACCAAGGATGCCAAGGCGGTTGAAGAAATCTACTACCTGCGGGGCGTCTTCAACGCGACCATCGTCGCTGAAGCCATCCGTAATGCGCAGAAGATCACCGGCAAGAAGGTCATCAACGGTGAAGACATGCGCAAGGGCCTGGAATCCCTCGAGCTCACAAAAGATCGCATTAAGGCAGCGGGCCTCGAAGGCTTCGTCGACTCGATGAAAATCACCTGCAAGGACCATGCAGGCGCCCACCGCATGTTCGTTCAGCGCTGGGACGGCTCAAAGTGGAAGAAGGCCTCCGACTGGATCACGCCAATGCGCGAAAAGGTGCGTCCGATGCTTGAAGCAGCTGCTGAAAAGTACATCGCGGACAAGCCCGGCTGGCAAACGCAGAAGTGCGACAGCTAATGTGATTGGCGGTGTTTGGCCCGCTCGATGAATGCGGGCCAAGCACCCGACGGAAACGTGCGGTGGCGGCGCGGGTTGTGTCGCCTCCGTCAAAGACCAAGCCGGCCTCAATGAAGCGTGGTCCCGGCCGTTCTCAGTCGAAGCAAGGTTCGCACAAGAGCTTTGGGCTAAATGCGGAGCCTCCAGGCAGCATTGCAAGATCAAGGAATGACGTAGCATGGCAGTCGATACAGCCGTCGCGCAGCAGCAGCCGTCCGCCGCACCAGCCACGGCCTCCATTCTCACGGTCAGCAACATCGAGGTCATCTACGACCACGTGATCCTTGTCTTGAAGGGCGTATCGCTCGACGTTCCGAAGGGCGGCATCGTCGCGATCCTGGGTGCCAATGGCGCGGGCAAAACGACAACGCTCAAGGCGATATCGAACCTACTAAGAGCAGAACGCGGTGACGTCACCAAGGGCTCCATTCACTTCAACGGCGAACGTGTCGATCGCTTGAGTGCCAACGACATGGTCAAGCGCGGTTGCATCCAGGTGATGGAAGGGCGCCACTGCTTCGAGCACCTGACCGTCGAGGAAAATCTATTGACTGGGGCCTATACACGCAGAGATGGCTCGGCGGCCATCAAGCGGGACCTGGAAATGGTCTATAGTTATTTCCCGCGTTTGGCCGAACGCCGCAAGGCGCTCGCCGGCTATACGTCGGGCGGTGAGCAGCAGATGACGGCTATCGGCCGCGCCCTGATGTCGAATCCGCAAATGATCCTTCTCGACGAACCGTCGATGGGCTTGGCGCCGCAGCTCGTCGAGCTGATTTTCGAGATTACCAAGAAAATCAATCAAGAGCAGGGTGTTTCAGTGCTGCTGGCCGAGCAGAACACGACGGTTGCGCTGCGCTACGCGCAATACGGTTATATTCTTGAGAATGGTCGCGTCGTAATGGACGGTGCCGCTGCCGACCTGCGCGAGAACGAAGACGTGAAGGAATTCTATCTCGGCATTTCCGGAGGCGACAAACAGAACTTCAGGGAAGTCAAGAGCTACAAGCGCCGTAAGCGCTGGCTGGCCTAGCAAAGCTCTTGGGTACGAATGCCCGACGAGCGGACACCCGATATGCCAACTGGGCCGTCTTTTTCGGCAGATCCCGGCTTCTACGAGGTGCCGCAGGGGCGCCTCGCTACCATTGTCACATCGCTGGAGATGTTGGCGCGGCCGTCAATCGAAGACGCACCGGCTCCGACGGGTATGAGGCTCGAAGAACTTACCGGGATAGGTGCTGAGGATTATCGTCGCCTTTACGCAAGAGTCGGCGCGGACTGGCTGTGGTTTTCCCGCCTTAGGATGGGCGATGACGAACTCCTTCGCATCATCCGCGATTCCGCAGTGGACATCTATGGCGTCGCTGTCGACGGAGACCAGTTTCAGGGCCTCCTGGAACTGGACTTCCGGGACCCAGGCACCTGCGAGATTGCGTTTTTCGGGCTGAGCGGAGCGGCACTGGAGCGCCGTCTTGGCGGTTGGCTGATGCGCGAGACGCTGCGCCTGGCCTGGTCGCGGCCGATCGTCCGATTGTGGGTTCACACGTGTACGCTTGACCATCCGCGAGCGCTGGGCTTCTACCGACGCTTCGGTTTCACGCCATTCAAGCAGCAAATCGAGATCATCGATGATCCGCGGCTCGACGGAACCCTGCCACGGACTGCTGCGCCCCACATTCCCTTAATCGCGTAACCTGCCCGCGCTCGGTGCAGCGATCCGTGCAAAGGCTGAACAGCACGCCGTTCGTCGGATTGACCGCACCTCGGCAGGCGCCTATCACCTGGAAGCACAATTGCAGTCAATTGGGAGGGTGCCATGACAATTGATCCGGCTCACTTTGATCACCTCGAAACCCGTGATCCGGAGCAGCGTGAGCGCGCTCTGTTCAACATGATGCCGGGGTTTCTTGCACGCGCCATGGACAATGCGCCGGGTTGGGCCGCACATCTCAACGGCGTCGATCCGCGATTGGTCACGTCGCGCACTGAACTTGCGAAACTGCCGGTGATCCGCAAATCGGCACTCAAGGATCTGCAGGCTGCGAGCCCGCCGTTCGGAGGCTTTGCGACATCAGAAGCCGGTGCGCTGGGGCGCATCTTTATGTCGCCTGGTCCGATCTTTGAGCCGGAAGGCCGCGGCGAGGACTGGTGGAGGTCCGCTCGCGGCTTCTATGCCGCAGGCTTCCGTGCCGGCGATATCGTCCACAACACATTTGCTTATCATCTCACGCCGGGGGCTTGGATCGTCGATGCCGGCGTGCGGGCACTCGGGTGTACCGTAATTCCGGCCGGGCCCGGCAACACCGAACAGCAACTCGAGGCGATCTCCCGTCTCCGCCCGACCGCCTATTGCGGCGTTCCGGACTATCTCAAGATCCTGCTGGACAAGGCTATCGAGGCGGGCAAGGACGCATCGTCTATCAAGCGGGCGCTGGTCTCCGGCGGACCGTTGTTCCCGTCCCTCCGCAAAGAATACTTGGATCGCGGACTGACCGTCTTCCAATTCTACGGAACTGCCGACGCCGGCAACATCGCCTACGAAAGCTCGGCGCTCGAAGGAATGATCGTCGACGAAGGCGTGGTGCTCGAAATCGTCCGTCCAGGTACGGGAGATCCGGTTCCTGAGGGCGAAGTCGGCGAGGTCGTAGTCACGACATTCAATCGTGACTACCCGATGATCAGGCTGGGGACCGGTGACCTCTCCGCCGTTCTTCCGGGACAAAGCCCGTGTGGGCGGACAAACATGCGCATCAAGGGTTGGATGGGACGTGCTGACCAGACAACCAAGGTCAAAGGCATGTTCGTACATCCGGAGCAGGTGGCGAAAGTTGCGGAACAACATCCGGAACTGGGCCGCGTGCGATTGGTCGTCACGCGTGACGGCGAGCAAGATATGATGGTGCTCAAGGCCGAAGCGGTGAATCACGATGCGGCGTTGGCCGAGGCCATCGCCAGTACGTTGCAGGCCGTCACGAAGTTGAAGGGGGCGGTGCAGCTCGCCGTACCGGATACGCTACCGAACGACGGCATGGTCATTGCCGATGAGCGTGACTATTCAGAGTAACGCGGCTCGTCGCCTCGCGACGGCCGCAGGCCTATGCGCCGCCGTCAGTGACGTTGAAGGCGGCGTTGAGAGCTTCAGTGACGCTGCCGCTGTCGACGTTGTCCTTGTGCAGGCAGGCTGCGGCACCGATGTCTTTGAGTTCGGCCTGCCGTCGGCGATCAATCTCGCCGCTGATGACGATGATGGGTCCGTCATATCCGGCCCGGCGCAAGAGTGGCAGGGTCTGCACAGCCGTGTCGCAAGGTTTGAGGTAGTCATCCAGAAAAATCATGTCGGGCATGCGCTCGATGACGCGGTCGAGGGCAGATGCCAGCGTTTCCGCACGTCTGATCTGAATATCACGGCCGAGGATGACGCCGAGCGTGGCTTGCAAGCGGTCGGCATCAAACGTTTCGTCTTCCACGATGAGGATATCGGTCAGTTTTGGGAGCTG
>JBPCWB010000401.1:0-4816 GCA_051009955.1 Hyphomicrobiaceae bacterium
GTGATAGGAGGCAATCTCCGGCGAGCCCAGTCTCGATACCATGCCGCTTCCTCCTCTGACGTTGTGCGATGAACAGAACCTAGCACAACCCAAATTGATCAAGAAGGCTCGTTGAACTCATCCTCTCATTCCTGGACCGTGGGTTCAGATATCGCGACACACCCAGCGCCTCGGCTCTTGGAGCGTCTGCCGACGCTAAGATCGCTGGGGCCTGAACTGGAAGATCCGTCCGATGAGACGTGCCGTCCTCCGCAAGATAACGGTCCAACCGTATTCCTTGATGTCCTCGTGGACGGTCGCATGGCGAGGGCGACGTTTCGTACTATCACGCCCTGGAACCGCACCTAATCCTTCACGGTATGGACCGAACCGTCCGCCGAGCCTCGCCTTGGCCGCGTACCTTTCAACGATCCAAAAAAACTATTGGTTGGCAACGTCTATGCCAGTCGCTGAACCCGATGGGCCGAGTAGCGCATGCCGATACTCTTGCGCATCAAATCTGAAGGGACCGAGTTTCTCGTACGGGCGGAAAGCCTGCTCTTCGTCGATATAGTCTGGTTCCCAGCCAAAATCATTCCAAGTGAAGCTGACATCGTCTCGCGTAATCTTGACGGACACCACGCCACAACCGGGATCCCCGCACACTGGGCAGATGTACAGGGCCACTCTTCCAAGTGGTGTGTCTCCTGCTTTCTCCAGGAGCAGAAGATCACGCAATTCCAGGTCCAGCGGAACAGAATTCGAACCCGTCCGCGGCACGACATCAAGTCCACGACCCACAAATTCTTTGTAGAGCGAACGATTGGACACAACGAAATCGAGACGTTCACCTCGCCGCGGCTGCATGATCCACTTCAGTTCCAGTTTTTTCATCAATCAATGGCCGAACTCTATCTGCGCGGGCCGGATTGTATCGGACGTGGCGCATGCGGTGTGAAAAGCCATACTGCGATCAAAAGCGACGATCGCGGAGCGACGCGAACAAGCAAACCCGCACGGTGACGGCCAACGGCCGCTGGTCAGCTCTTGACCGGCTGATATCGGCCCAGAGCGTCCCGCAATGGCTTTGACGGCGGGTTCGCACCCTCCGGTGGTCCCGGATCATCGGGAGCCCGTGGTGACACAAAGATCTTAGTCTCGACCGGCGGGGCCGACGACGACTGTTGGCCTTGCACTTTGGCCGCCGCCTGCCGATCAGGAGCGGTAGGTTCGGTCTGCGACGTCTGGTCGGTGGCCGCTGCTGCCTCTGCGGCGACAGCTCCGGGTGCCGTAACCGGCCCGACCGAACGTGCCGGCGAAGCGGCGGGCTCGACGGAGGGCTGTTTCCGGTCACCCGTTTCCGTTGCATCGCCAGGCTTGACCTCGCCAAGCTTGACCTCGCTGGGCTTGACCTCGACGGCTTCCACGTCGACTGCCTCCAAGTCGGTCGCATGGCCGGCGTCACCCGCTGGCACAGGCATCTTGTTGGCATCATCGGAGTCCACCGGATGTGAACCGCCCAGGCCGTCCGCGACGACCGCTCCCGAGCCACCCAGCATCGTTTCCGGACTGACGCCGAGTTTGACCAGTTCCTCGATCTTTTGGGCGAGTAGTTCTTTGTCTCGCGGCTCGGCGGCCTCAACCGGCACGCGCCACTGGAACGCATCGAGTGCACCGCTCACCGGTGACACCGGCAACCATTTGTCGGACACGATACCGTCGGCGGTCCACGCCGGATCACGCGGCGCGTTGACGGCTCGGGCGAGCCATTCACGTACGCCTCCGGCATTGCCATGCTGTTCCCCTTCGATTCGGGCCATCAGGGTACAGACGCGTTGCGTCAGCCGGCCTTCCGTCAGCGGCTCCAGCGCCGCGCGTGCGACATCGAAGGCGCGGGCTTCGATGGCTGCGTTGGCGACGGCCACCGGGCTTTCAATGACATTCGGTGTCAGTGCAGCCAACTGCGTGACGCGCTGGAGACGATCGCGTGGGCTGTCACCGAGACGGGCATAGGCATAGGCGACGGCGAGATCGGGATGCTGTGACTTGCGCCAGGTCTGCTGCAATATTTTTGTGGCACGCGGCGTGCTACCGCGGGCGGCGAGAACCCGCCCGGCGACCGCCGCGGCAGCCACCAGATCGGGGGCGAGCTTGTGTGACTCCAGAGCTAGCGTCATGGCCCGTTCGGGATCGTTGTCCTCGCATTCCTGCGCCTGACCGGCAAGCAGAACTGCGCGACGGCGGTCTGCCGCGGTCTTTTCGACATGACCGTGCTTGCGGGCGACAGCGAGGGTGTCCAGCGCGCTGTCCCAATCACCTGACCGGCACTGAATGTCGAACAATGCGTCAACCGGCCACGACAATTTGGGATTGAGACGAACAGCGCGCTCGGCAAACTGGCGCGCCGCTTCCTTTTCACCTTCACGCTCGGCCTCAAGAAACAGACCCCGGAGACCCAGCGCTTCGGTATCGGGAGAGGCCAGCATCGCCTCGAAGATGCGCCGCGACGTCGGGCGGTCACCCACCAGCTGTGCCGCCTGCGCCCGCAACAGGTGTGTCATTGGCTCGTTGGGCAGCGATTTGCGCGCCTGAATGGCATAGCGCGTCGCCAGCGACCGATCGCCGGCTCCGATGGCAATCATCCCACTCGAGAGTGCCTCAAGCCCGCGCTTTTCCCGCCGTCGGTTGAAGAAGCTGCCGATGGCGGCCGGGCTTTGCCATATCCCGCGCAACGCGGTCCACAAGAGGACGATCATGGCCGCCAGGACCGACAGAATGATAGCCATCTGGAAGACGTTCGTGTCCCAGATGTAGCCCTGCCAGTTGATGACAATGCTGCCCGGATTGTCGGCCAGCCAGGACAGTACAGCAGCCAACCCGGCGACGATGAGAAAGTATACAACCAGTCGCAGCATGGATTAGCCCTTCGTGGCAGACTTGGAACCGAGTGATGACTTGAGCTGTTGTTCAATGGCGGCAATGGCGCGGTCGACTTCGGCCCGCGCCGCAACCCGATCAAGCCAATCCTGCGCCGGCTTTCGCGCCTTGTCGGAGAGATTGCCCGATTCACTCAGCACGCCGGACAGATTGCCCTGCTGCAATTGTCTCTCCATGCGCGCCACCGTTGCCTCGGTGGAACTATCCGAAGCCGGCAGGTCGGCGCGCCTGACACGAACCAGCGATTTTGCGCCGCCGATCAGACGATCGAACATCGTGCCCTCGGCTCTTTGTTCGGCAGCATTGATTATGGCATAGGCCAGCCCCGAAAACTCTCGTCTGAGCTCGGCCGCCGTTGGAACACCTCGCGATTGGAATTTCTCCAGTGTTGCCAGGTCGAGCGCACCACCTGCAATCTGTTTGACCTCAGCCAGTTCAGCCGCATATGGATCGCCGCGATCGAGCGATCGCTTAAGATTGCCGAGTTCGAGCGCTACGACAATCCGCTGTGCACTCGCCTTTCGTGCCGCCTCGCTTTCGACCACGCCCTTGAGCTGTGCATTAAGAGTGTCGATGCGAGAAGCCACCGGCTTTAACGCTGACGTAACATCGGTGGCGCGCGCAACGGTTTGGAATTGCTGCAGGACATCGCCTTTCAAGCCGTCGAGATCGACGCGCAGTTTCGCCGCCTCTTCACGCGCAACCCGTACAGCCTGGCTGAGGCTGTCCTGTGCCGCTTTCAATGTCTCGGAACGTTGTGCCAGGCGGGCGGCGTCTGTCTTGACGCTGGCCAGCTCGCGATCAAGGCGTTGAGTTCCTGCCTGTGCCGCCGCACTGGCTTCGGCTGTTTTCGTAACTCGTTCGTCCAGTTCTTTGGCAACGCTGTCTCGCAACGCTGCGATCTGGTTGCTCACCGTCGACTCGATGTCCGCGAGTTTGCCGCTCAACGTGGCAAGTTCACCGAGGCTCGCCTGGCCGCTACCACCTCCGGTCGCATTCGCCAGAGTTTCAAGGGTCTGTTCCATTTTTTCGAGGCGCAATTTCAATTCGCCGGCAAGTTCGGCGGCTGCAGCCGCGCCATCACTGTCACTATCGCTCTGAGCGCCCGGCTGCTGGTTTGCCAGTTCGACAACTTTTTGCTGCAGATCATCCAGCGCATTCAGCTTGCCTTCTGTCGCTTCAATGCGGGACGCGAGACCTTCGATGTTGGCCGGATTGGGCGCGACCGGGCGACTTTCCAGAGCCGATAAACGATTGCTGAAGTCTGCGGGCAACGCAGCCCGCGGCATGAATTCGATACCAAGCTGCTTTTCAATCGGTTGAGCGGCCAACAAGACCAGTGCGCCGCCGGCGAAGCCGGCCGCAAGATGGGTCATCGTACTCCAGAACCCGCCGCCACCCGACTTGGGCTGGCCGCCTCGCGGTGGTGCCGTCGGTCCTGGCGGCTCGCGAGATGCCGCGTCGCCGGAAGCGGTTTTCGGGTCAACTTTTCCGCTTTCTTTGTGTGTGCTCGACGGCTTTGTCGCTGGAGAAGATTGCCCACCGGTCTGCCCCGCAGTCTGGCCCGCTGCACGGCCAGCAGATGCATCGGCAGGGCTCCCTGTCTTCTCAGACGGTGATTTCTGAGCGGTCTGCGGCGCCGCGGTCGGGTTGGGCTTGGCCGCGGGGCCACTCGCCGGGGTCTTATCGCCAACGGTTGCTTTTGCGGAGCCTTTGACAGGGTCGTTGGTGGATGACCCGTCCTTACTGGCAACTTCCGTCGCCTTGAGATCGATGATTGCTGTCGGTTTCTTAGGGTCCGGCTTGCCTCCCGACTTGTCGGTCGGTCGCGTGCCACCCTTTCCGGTCCCTGCCTTGTCGTTTGCCATAGGTGAGGAATCCTCCGAGATTTAAACGTGCT
>JBPCWB010000402.1:0-16439 GCA_051009955.1 Hyphomicrobiaceae bacterium
CCATTGGCGATCTTGTCGTTGGCCCGCGGATGGGAGAGCACGTGCACGCAAGGTGCGGCTCGGTTCACCTCGACCTTCCGATTGGCAGCCAATCGCTGTTAAGATTGCAAATCTTCGATGAGCCGAAATCGTTCACAAACGAGTTCCATCTCCCAATCGAAGCCACCGTTCCGTTCAAAGTAGATTTTATGATCATTGCGCCAGCCTTCAAGCGTCGCATTCTCCCCCTCGGACAGAGCAAAGTCCTCCGTAACTTTGTCAAATCGGACAATCTCAACGTGACACGTCTCGATGACGAGTGCTGGGGATCCATCCCAGTTTAATGCAATGTCTCGACGACCGATCTCGGGCATGACTTCGCCGCCGCTTTCGAAATCGCGCAAACTTGTACATGTCGCCGTTTTCTTGCCTTCGCGAACCAGTCCTAGCAAGTGGCTGCAGAGACTTGGATTGTCGCCAAAGACGAAGGTTTCGCTGCCGGGATACTTGGCTTGGAGGTGATTGATCTCATCCATCATTGTGACCTCGCACACCCTGCTCATTCGGAATTGATGGGCGGCATCGCAAGAGCCGACACCACAGTGTGTCGTGACAAACCTGAGACAATTGATTGCCGACTGTGGCTCTGACACATCCTCCAGAGAAGCTTGATGTCCTGGATGGGTTGAAATAACACATTCGGCCAGCCACAACCCGGCATCCATCTAAGGTAGCGTCACCTCACGCGTCAGCACAAGCGCAAGCGCAATCCGTCCGTTCGTCAGTCGTTTTGAAATGCCTTGTGTGCCCAGTGCGGGACCCTGTGGTTTGCTGTGCGATGCTTCTCCGTTCGTATTGCCGAGCGCCGCGCGTATTCGCCCGACCGGTCGCCTTGGCCGTAATTCTGCAAATTCAGCGTAGCTCCGCTTGATCGATAATGGTTGTCGTTCTGATATCGACATGCGTCAGCGCCGCCATTGTGAGTCGAGAGGGGCGATGCCTGGCCGACATCCGTCAGCAGATTGCGCATCAGATAGCGACCGAAGAACCCGCGATTAACATGAGGCATGGGCGTCAGACTCAATGGAGCTGCTGTATCAGTCCTGAGCGTCGCACGAATGAGAGGGCGCAAGCTCAAGCCTTTGCCGGATTTTGTGCGATAGTGCTCGACCAAGCCCGTCAGCACCTCACCCACGAGCGCTGCGCCGACCGGCCCCAATGTATGACCGCCGTTATCACGGGCATCGTATGCGCGATAACGCGGGTCCGAAAACCGTCGACCAGGCTGCACCCCCCGGGCGAGAGACGCGTATCGGATGCCGCCGCGCCGTGGCGCCGTTCCAATCTCTGTCTCGGTTGCACCGAAATCGGAGGGGCCACCGAACACGGCGGCCTCTTGTAGAATGTAATACCAGAGCGGCGTCTCGCCGTGGCGCACAATGCTGCTGGTCCGTTTGTCGGGCCTCATGACGTAGGCCGACCACCCAGCCGTCCTGCGTTGGACGTCACGCGAACCGTAGGCTGATCGTTCCGCGATGAGTCCACGGTCAAAAAGAACCGGCAATATGCGAGTCGCGATCGCCTGCCCTGATGGGAGACGAAACGTCTTGCCGCGCATCAGGTTGCGAGCCGGCAACGAAATGACATCGTTGCGACCAACGACGCGCGACCGACCGAGGTCGTGGAGAAACGGTGCGATCTCAGGATCTATTCGGCGCGCCAGATTGAAACCACGAAGTCTCTCGCGCGAAATCGGAAAGAAATAGCGCCAATCAACGAGATGCCTGGGCCGCACCGGCTGAAAGGCCGGAGACCCACCACCACTCCGGCGCACGGAGTCCAGTAGCGATACGCGCACGCCACGACGCAACTGATAGCGCTCGCGGACTTGACTGTGACCGTATCGAAAGGCGGCTACGGCGAATTCGACGGGAATGAATGGATGTCCCGCGTTTCGCCCCGTTCCACCGAAACCATTTCGGAAGAAGATGGAGCGTCCTTTTCGCAGAAGATCGCGCATCCGCCTCTCGCCGATCAGCCGCGGCAGAAAATCTTCCATGATGATGCGATGATAGTAGTGGATGACGTGTTCGCGTGCGCTCTCAAAAACCTCTTGCTTTTCGGCGCGCGACAGAGTCGATGCAAAGCGTCGAGGGTCGCAGGTGAGCGACCCGGCACATCCGCGATCATTGCTGCGATTGAGGCGATCTTCGATCAGCAGATCGGTCAACCGATTGTGGAAGGCAATGAATGCACTATGCAATTGGGCAATGATGAAATTCTCATCATTCCTTGGATCGCCAATCAATGCACGCGCGGCACCACCATGGGGACCGGGCGCATCATTCTTGTGCGATCTCAACAGGTCGAAGCGTGCATTCGCACCGCACCCGCCGACCCACTGTCCGACGCGCAAATACGGCAGGTTGTAAAGATACGGGTCCTGCTCCGGCCCTCGTCCGTAAACACTGTCGAGATCGAGGGCGACGGTGCGTGCATTCTCGAATTCATCGTCTCGTATCGGGAGATTGAGCATCGACGTCGTATCGAACGTGATGTCGTGATCGATGAACTGAGCCAGGAAT
Organism: Hyphomicrobiaceae bacterium; assembly: GCA_051009955.1. GTDB lineage: Bacteria > Pseudomonadota > Alphaproteobacteria > Rhizobiales > Hyphomicrobiaceae > Tectiglobus. The sequence goes on from JBPCWB010000402.1 coordinate 2,565, forward strand.
GTATAGCCTGCCGGCATCTCGCTGTCGGCGCCAAAATCTTCCGTACTTTGCTCAATCATCGCTCGGCCAAGCCGACTCAAGTCCCGGTTCGTCACCGATTGCTCACGCAATCCGAAATCATTGCGTCGGCGCTTTTCGCCTTCAAGCGGAAACAGTCGGCCGAAGCCCATACACTTGCGGCCATGTGTGTCGACGAGGAATGGCACACGGGTCGCAAGCCGCAGCGTGTTGTCGAACGGCCGCGATGCAGCGAACGGATCCCGCCTGTCCCATCGAGAATTCAACGGAGAAGGCCTCGTTGACTGCAGATAGGTCTCACTGTCCGATGCCTTGCGATCCGCGCGAAACTGCTGCGCGAAGCCCCCTGTCACGTCCGCCATCATGAGTACGACCGCTAGCGCCAGCCCTCGCGCACATCTTGGCTTGTTCATCCCGGTCCTCCCCATTTGTGCAATGACAGATGCCATTGGAGCGATCCTTACGCGCAATCGATCAATCGATGCGATTCCTGAACCACTGTCAGCGCACTCAATTTCGAAGCTGCAGCGCGCTTTTCGGCTCGCTATTTCTCGACCATTACCTGTTCAAGCCGTCCTCGTTCCCCGCATCCGAGGACGGCATCTTGAGGCTCGGCCCAGACACATGAACGAGAGATGAACGCGGGCACGACACATTTCGGCCAGGCAGGCGGCTCGCAACCGACTTCGACTGATGCGCAAGTTGAGCATAAGGGACGCGTCCGCAAAATCCGGGATAACCAAACACTGGATCCGCACAGATAGGGCAAAGCTGATTGAACCGTCTCGGTTGGCCAGCCTCCGGACACAGCGAGGCAACCGAGGCGGGTGAAGTCGGCCGCTCGTCCGGGTAAGCATAGCAGGTCAATATGATCGCATCCTTCGCCGCGTTGTTATACTTCGGTAAGCGTTAAGCATTCGCGCGATTAAATCAGCGAACATGTCGACTGTCCCGGACAGCCTTCGGTTTGGGGGTCGCTAGGGATGCGTTCAAACAACATAGAGTTCTGGCACTTAAGCGAGCCCGTATGACATCTGCCCGCTCCATCCTGACGATCATCGTTCTGCTGACCCCGCTTTCCTGCTGGGCCCAACAGACAAACCAGCCTGCCCAAGCAGAACTGAAATTGCGGCAAATGCATGAGAGCATCCGCCAATCGCACGACCTGGAATTCAACACGTCGTTCCGAGCTGTCGACGAGGTCCTCGGTCAGACCCGAACGGGCACTGTTCACTATCAGATCCGTCAACCAAGACAACTGCGCGTCACGGCAAAGGTATCCAAGTCGACAATAGTGGTGGTGTCCGACGGAACGATCCTGACAATCCACGAACCGAACAAACGCCGCTATCGGGAATTCGAAGCAAAGGAGTCAATTCTCGGATCGCTCTACACGGCTGCCGGTCTTCTGGGCGCGCAGGTTCGCTTGATCGATTTTTTCTGGAGCGTGGATTTTCTGTCAATCGGCGGCGACAGGGCAAATGTCGAGAGACTCGAAGCGAAATCGTTCGATGGAAGGACATGCGACGGTGTTCGCGTCGAGCGCGGTAACGACGTCTGGGACGTTTGGATCGAACGCACGTCCGCCCGAAGACCCTGCCACCTTATCAGCAGGACCAAGGACGGCAGCGCTCTGATGACTCAAACAAACACGATCCGCTGGACCGCAAACCCGGCGTTCAACGCGGAGACCTTCCGTTTCACAGCACCTGCAGGCCATAACAAGGAGTGATTGCACAATCTGAATCAGCCAAACATGGCCTCAGCTTGCGCCAGGCGGTAGGCCGACGCCGTCATCAGCAACCCTCGCGCGTCAGCCCGAAGACTCGCGCTTGTCGTCTGTAACATCGCTTGCCAACGACCGGCTACGCCAAACGTGCGCGAAGTTCGGCGCGGGCGGTCGCGTCTTGCACGTAACGGGCGACGGCAGCTGCGAGCACCGGTAAGTCGATCCCATAATGCATGGTCATGATTGCAAAGTCGGCGCCCATCATCGCCTGAGTTCCCGCAATCGACTTCATTGCACGCTCTTGTGCGGCCGATGGCGTGATCTCGAGCCGTATCGGGTCGGCGACTTCGACGAGCAGCACGGGATTGGAGTGGAACTCACTTTCGTGCACGGCTGTGATTTCGTCCCACGGTATCCTTGCGCGCCAACCACGCTGCGCGATCGTCAGGTGCTCCGGATCGAACAAAAGATAGCCACCTGGCCACTGCCCCGTAAGCGCGGCCGCAAGGAATACGACACCGACCACAGCGATGAAGCCGGCGATGAGCCGAAACACGAGCGGATAGTCGTGGCCGAACGTGACGAGGATCAATCCAAGCACAAGCAGCCACGCGCCAACAAGACCTGCGATGCCCGTCTTCGGACGAATTGGTACGCCGCCGGTGACATCAACTTTTTCAGCGGCAAATCTCCGAAAACGGTACTTGCGCAAAATCGTCCCGACTGAAACAGCGAGACAGGAACCGAAGAATGCCAGCGTAACGATGCCCACGTCGCGGTCGTTGGTCAGGATAATCGCGCCCATTACAACGAACACGATGCTGATGGCGAGAAGCAACCAGTCCTGCCCTGTCGGCGGCGGGTATCGCGAGAAACCATTGGACATGAGCAACTGTCCCGGCGCGGTGCGGCGGTGGTAAGGCGGGCATTGTAGACACATCCGACCGGCTGCGCCGTCATGCATCCAAAGTCGATTGCCGCATGACGATGCCGCTTAAAGACAACTCCGCACGCGCGACAGGGCTGATCCGGTTCTCGGCACCGATGGCGGCGAGACCCGGCAGAAGCGTCACTCGGCTCAAAGCCGCGCCATCAACCCGCAATGGCCACATCGCTGGGACCGTTCTCCAACGACGCCGAGACCAAGATCGTGTGCCCTTCAAAAAGATCGCCGTCATCGAAGTAGAATTCGAGCTGCCCACCTTCATAGACAGTAATGCTTTCCAAGGCCATTCGAGAAACAAAGTCTTCGGATGTCAGATCCGGCTCGTTCTGGTCGCGCCATTGCTCGTTCTTCAACTCCAACAACTTGCCTGCGCTATAGCCGGTAAGTCTCTCATGCCAACTGTCCTGGCGTGCAAAGAGTGCCTCGGCTGTCGCGAGCAGGGAAGCCAGATGATCTTCTCGCTCATCGGTACTCAGATTGAGCTTGATCGGTTTGTGTTGCCAGGTCGTGTTGGCCTCAAACCAATCGAATTGTCGATCGAATGTGAATGTTCCGAATTCGTCATGCTGATAAGTCACCGGCTGGCGCAGGGACTCACGAATTGATTCCAATTCCGGGTCCGCAGGGCGCGCGTCTTCCAAATGAACGAGGAGACCCTGCGCGCCGTCAAACTCAGCGTCATTCAACGTATGGGCTCGCAGTGCAATCATGTCCCAGGGCTTCAGTCGAGACATGAGTGCGTCGCGCTCGGTGGCGTCGACAAGCTTTCGAATTCGAATGGGATTGCTCTCGACAGGACCGTCGACGAGACGCCAACGCAACAGGGAAAAATTAAAGTTCCAGTCCTGTGCAGGGGGAATTTGGCCGGCGGCGCTCCCGTCTGGAGCAATCATACCGACCAGTTCTGAAACTGGCGATTTTGCAAGCTTGTCAATCAGGCGTCGCTCACGTGCCGCGACTGCAGCAATGGGATTGTCACTTGGCTCATCTCTCATCATGATGGCGGACCTCTCACTTTGATGTCCTCAATCTGTCGGCGCGCTGCCGCGGCGACCGCTTACCGCCATACGCAAGAATTGCGTCAGAAACAGCCCCTTGACCGGTTGGAATGCAGGCTGGCTGCTGTCAATCGTACAATTGATCCGGGCGGCCCTAGGCAACGTTTGCTAAGACACCCAGACCCAATTGTCGCCGATCACCGTCCACGATCCGACACGTTTTTCGAACAAGAAGAATCCACCAGCCCCGCAAAATCCCTCGCAGTAGTAATCGGCGTAGAGAAGAGCGTGCCGACCGTCCGCGGAAAACCCGACAGGCGAGATGCTCAGGATTGCCACGGAGCCTCTGTTGTCTCGATCCAGTATTCCCAACAACGCTTCGCGGATCGACAGCCATTTGAATGAACCATCGTAGAACTTTGGCTGATGCTCGCCCTTGTCGAAGCACCGCTCAACCGACACGGCTCCACTTGAGAACAATGGCTCTATGAACCCAATCGTGTCGTGTTCAAATCTCTCTTTGAGCTGCTCCCTGGCAGGCTTCCTGTTGGGCGCAGTCTCAACCCGTTTGTCCGCGTTCGTCCCCCGCTCGAAACGCATATACGCGCTAATGAGATGGCTTGGACTGTAGGGACGTGTCGCCGTTCTGATAAATAGTCCGGCTTTCGACTGTTCGCGACTGTAGAAGCTTCTGTAAACCGCGCATGACGCACTGTCCGCGTGCTTGATCTGCTGGGAACGATCCGACCAGAACCCTGACCCGAACGCGCCAATTACCATCAGGCCGACCAATGCCAGTAGTGTCAAAATTCGTATTGGCATAATTGCCCTATTTTGTCCGCCGTACTGGCCGACGTGGGCATCTGCCATCGCTTCTTCAAGTCTTGATCGATGTTGAGAGACGCATGGGACTTTACAAATAAATTCGATCATGGCGATCAACTGTCCAACCCAGTCCCCGCTCCATCAGGCGGAATGAATGTCCACTGAACGGTGGCCTTTTTATGCACCTGGTTTTGCCCCAGGTGCACATAGCGTCGGACACACCGATTGGCAGGCTGACATAAGAGCCCTCTACGGTCGATGAGCGGTCAGCGCACGAATGCTTCGACATTTTCGGGCGCACGACCGCCGTTCCCGCCTACACGTCGTCAGGCTCGCCCGCAGCAACCCATTTGTCATATTCGGCACGCATCTTGTCGGAGGGCGGATAAAGGCCGGGCATACGATCACCCTTGGCCAGGCGCCGGTTGACCCATCCTTCGATATGATCCTGCGCCACTCCCCCATCCGCAACGCCCTCGGCAAACTCAGCCGGAATAGCGACAGTGCCCTCGTCGTCTCCGACAATAATATCGCCAGGGAAGATCGGCACACCGCCGCAAGTCACAGCGCACTGGCTGTCGACAAGCATAAGCTTGGTGAAACTTGGAGGCGGAGCGATGGCCGTACAGCAAACCGGCATGCCCAGATCGTGGATTTCCGGAATGTCGCGCATGCCGCCGTCGGTGACTGCCGCCGCAATCCCTCGCACCTTGAGGCGCATCAATATGTTGCCGCCCAGGATTCCAACATCATTACGGGCATTGGCATCCATCACCATGACCGAACCTGCAGGAATCTCTTCGACGATCGGCGTCATCAAATTTTTGGGATGGTTGAGATGCTGCTGTGGGTGAAGGTCTTCTCGAAGTGGAATGTAGCGAAGCGTATAGGCGGGTCCGACGAACCGACCGAGGCTTGAGCCGATCGGCAACACATTGCGCAGTGAGACGTTGTGCAGCCCAAAGTTGCTCATCAATTGGGTTGTAATTGTCGGCGTCGAAACCTGCTTTAACTTGCTTAGTACGGCCTTGCTGACCCGCTTGCGGTTTCTTGTTTGAGCCACCACGGTTTCCCTCCCCTTGTTCAATCCTATCGGCGCAATATGACAGACGTTCGCGTATTCCAGAAGCGATCGACGCACTTGATGGAAATCAGTCCTTGCTTGCGCCAATCTCCAAAATCTCGCAGCGGCAGCGCCCATCCAGGCAACAGTGAAGCCGCGTTCCCGTTGGACCGCCGCTTTCGCATTTCACCACAGACGTTTTTCTCCTGACATCACTGGAAAACGCCTGCCCATGATGGCCTACCGACTGCCCGAGACCTGTTGCGATGCTGGTCTTGAGCACCATGCGAGATTTGATAGGCAGAAGTCCCGGCCCGCGCGCCTTGATCAGGCCTTTACAAATTGTAAACTTGAACGCACCGCATCAGTCCTGTCGAGCGTACGGCTCTGTTGGCGAGGACGACAAGAATTTGGCGACATCGCCTGACTTGCCGTGCTGCGATCACACGCCTGCATCCGGGCTGTCCGGCACGGGGCACGTCGGATCGACGAAGACGCTGCGCCGGCCCGTCCGCTCAGCAGATGGCGGCAGCCGACAAACTCAATCGCAGACTCCAACACTTTTCTAACGTTACGCTGGTAAAGAGGCATGTTGAGGCAATGTCATCGAATCGAAGATCATTGGCTCACGCAGGACTTTTGTCCTGCACACGGTCTCACTAGGTCAGGACAGAACCGCGTGTGCAGTTACGTCCAGACCCGGATTTGGCCCATTTGACAGGTGTCCCCGGTCTGCCCTCGGCAGAATTGGTGCAGATGGTATCGAAGTGAGTGTCGCGCGATGAAGGCAGCAAACGATCGACCCGTTCGCGACCGAGTGCGCCGGATTGCGACGTTTGAGTCCCTCATGTCCTGCCTACCTTCGCGGTCTCGTCTGTGGGAGATGGGCGGCTATCTGCAGGTGAGCATCGCCGCAGCGATCTTGGATTTCGGCATTTTCACATTGCTGATGTTCAGCGGACTTGTTGCAGGCACAATTGGAGGATCGGTCAGTTATCTCATTGCTCTCACATTCCACTACCAGCTGGCCTCACGCACCGTCTTCTGCCCGGAACTGACAGGCAAAAGTCGCAGGCAACTGGCTGCCGAGTACCTCGCAACGGGCCTGGTCGGTGCGGCCATGACGGCAGTAGTGATGCACATACTGATTGCCTACGTGGGGCTCTGGCCATACGCGGCCAAGATTGCTGGTGTTGGAGCCAGCTTCTTCACGGTGTATGCCCTGCGTTCTTTCATCGTCTTCAAAGCGCGGCCGGACAAGGTTGGCGAAAGTGCCGCGGTGGGCCGCTCCGAGCGAGATCTCGTCCAAAGCACGTCGTAGAATAACCGTCTTGGTCAAGGAGCGCAGGTGCACCGGTATCCCAATGGTGCATGTGAGGCGGTGGATCGCGCGAGGACCGATCGGTGCAACATCCCGATTGACGCCGCGATCATGCAATCGACCGGACCGGCGCCGTCGCCCCACATTGATCGCGTAACTTGCAGCATTGAGGCTTCTCTATGATGAAACCTCAGCGTGTTTTGCATTTTGTTGTCGTGATCAATAACAGGCCGTCAGAACAACCAATATCGTGATTGCGGCCACGGCCCAGCCGACGGCATTGGACTTCACCGAAGTGGAAACGAAGTCCTCATTCTCAAGTACAGCATACGATGAACCCATGGCCTGAGCCCTGTCACCGCCGATGTATTTCGCTGCTTCAAACATCTGAAATCTCCCGAACTCAACCTTGCCGAGAAGCGTACGGGGTGCAATTTGTCAACTCCTTAAGAAGCAGGGTAAACGTGCGCTTAAACATAACGCAGCATTAATACTTTCCATCAACCTTTCCACCTGCCCTAACCAACAGCATGAGCATTCAGCTGCTGTTCATGTGACTCTGCTATGTCTCGTCTCGTCGCACAGTTGCGTTAGTCCCCTGCGTATCGCAAGCGGCACAAAGCACCGGATTGGTCAGGCGTTCGTATTGCGTACCGGTGCACCGCTGCTTCCGCGCGCCCCTTTCCCCACATTACGCCAGCCCGACCACCGCCGCACGACAAGGGCTTCACAGGCGCGCGTTCCGCGCCGATGATAGCCTGAAGACAGACCCGTGTGCGGAGGACAATCATGCAAGTCAACGGCTCATGCCACTGCGGCAGCATCACATTCACGGTTGATGCTCCGGAGCCCGTCCCGTTTCTCAGATGCTACTGCTCGATCTGCCGTAAGACCGCGGGTGCAGGTGGATTTGGAATCAATCTGGGTGCGCGCGTGGCATCGCTGTCGATCGCTGGTGAAGAACATATTCGACGCTATGACCCGGTGTCGGGTGACGTCGGCACAGGTGCCACCGGGGAGGCGGGTCGCCGCTTCTGCGGCCGGTGCGGTTCGCCGCTGTGGAACTTCGACCCTCGCTGGCCTGAACTCCTGCATCCCCATGCGGGCGCCATTGATACGGACCTGCCCGAACCTCCGGAGCGCACACACATGATGCTGGGATCGGCTGCCAGTTGGGCGCAACCGAACGTCCGCGATGGAGATCGCAGCTTTCAAGAGTATCCAGACGAGAGCCTTGCCATTTGGCACGCACGTGTGCTTGGCGACAATGTGGATCGGTGATCACAGTCGCAACGAAGCGGCGGGCACACAATACGGAACGAAGAATTGAGCCAGCAAATGAACGCTCCGCATTCTTCAACCTCGCACCCGGCGTGGACGTTCTGAAAATGCAATTGACGCATTGGCCAGACGCCAGCAACGATAAGGGCCTTTATGCCGTGATGAAGAACCATCTTAACTGGAGCCGGGAGCCGTACGTTGAAACCTCCCTATGATGGCGGCTGCCAGTGCGGAGCCGTCCGCTACCAAGTCACAACAGTCCCACTCATCGTCTATGTCTGCCATTGTACGATCTGCCAAACCCAATCGGGCAGCGCCTTCGGCATGGCGGCCCGCTTTCCCGCCCGACACTTCAGGCTGACCCTTGGCGAGTTGGACAGGTTCCAGCGATCGGGGAGCAGCGGCCATGTATTCACAAATGCATTCTGTCGAGCATGCGGGACCCGCATTCATCACGCAACCAGCAGATTTCCGGATCTGATCAGTCTGAAGCCCGGCACCCTGGACGATGCCAGCTGGTTGCACCCGACACACCACGTGTTTGTTCGCAGCGCCCAGCCCTGGATCAAGATCCCTGAGGAAGCCGAAGCGTTCGACACAATGCCGTCCGATCTGAGTATATTCGGCGGTGGCCCGGCGCGACGCTGAGCATGGCCCGATCGCCGACCGCCAAAGGCCCCATCTCGATGACGACCGAGGGCTTGCCTCCCGGCGCGCGCGGCGGGATGGAAAACGTCGGATTAGGCCGCCGCGTGCTTCGCGGAGTTGAGCGTCTGGATGAGGCTGAGGACCTGATCTGCCGGAACGGGTCTGCTGATCAGATAACCCTGCAATTGATCACAGCCTTCTTCTTTCAGAAGCGCATATTGTTCTGCCGTTTCGATGCCTTCGGCCGTCGTCGACATTCCGATGCTACGCGCCAGGCTAACGATTGTTCGCACGATCGAGAGAGAGTGGTTCGAGCCGGGTAGATCCATGATGAATGAACGGTCGATCTTGATCTTGTCCAGCGGGTACTTATGCAAGTAGCTGAGACTGGAGAAGCCAGTGCCGAAATCATCCATGGAGACGGAGACGCCCATCTCCTGGACCTTGTCGATCGTGGCCAAGACCTTGTCTTCATCGTCAAGCAACACCGACTCGGTGATTTCAAGCTCTAATCGGTCTCCGGGCAACCCGGATTTGCCGAGGGCCAAGGCGATATCGAGCTCCAGTGCGCGGGTATGGAACTGCGCCGCCGAAACGTTGACTGCGACGCGAATGGGCGCCGGCCATTTGACCGCGTCTTGACAGGCCCGTTCGGTGATCCACGTGCCGAGCCGTCCCATCAGCCCAAGATCTTCGGCAATCGGGACAAATTTCGACGGCGGGATGGCGCCAAGTTCCGGGTGGCTCCAGCGCAATAGCGCCTCCATCCCGATCACGAGACCGTTGTGCGCACCGATCAATGGCTGATAATAAAGTTCGAATTGGTCGCGCTCCAATGCGTGAACCAGCGCATCTTCGAGCTGTCGACGCTCCAGCAGCATGTCCAGCATGTCGGCAGAGAACAGTCGGAATTGATTGCGCCCCTGGTCCTTCGCCTCGTAAAGCGCGACATCGGCCATTTTCATCAGTCCATCAGCGTCGCAGGCATCGTGGGGAGCCCGCGCCGCACCGACAGACGTTCCAATTTCGATGCATTGTCCCTCGAAGTCGTAGGGCTTGGATAGCTCGTTGACAATGCGCGCGGCAAATTTCGAGACACCCTCGTGGCTTGTCTCTCCCGGCAGCACGACTGCAAACTCATCGCCGCCAACGCGCGCGATCAGATCCTGGCTGCGCGTGCACGCCTTCAGTCGACTTGCTACGGTCCGCAAAACCAGATCGCCGGCGGCATGGCCAAACTTGTCATTGGCCAGTTTGAAGTCGTCGAGATCAACGGCAAAGAACGCCAATCCGGAACCGCTGTGAACCTCGGCCATTTCTTTTGCGAGGCTCTCGACGAAAAATCGTCGGTTCAAGAGATTGGTCAGCCCATCATGGTGGGCCAAATGCATGATCTGCTGCTCGCTTTGACGCCATTCCGTGACGTCGCTATGTGTGGAAAGCCTTCCACCTTCCGGCGTTGGCTCGAAGCTGGCCGACATGAACCGACCATCGCAGAGTTCGTAGACTTCGCTGTGGCTCTCCGATGATTGACCGATGCCGAGTTCGCGTTCGATGAATTCGGAGGAATCTTTGGGTGCCGCGCCTGACTTGACGCGATACTCCAACACGGCACGGTAGGGTAGTCCCTCCCGCAGCAGGCGAGCCGGGATGTCATAAACTTTCGCGAATTTGTCGTTCCATGTGATCAGGCGATGATCCTTGTCGATCATGCACAGACCTTGCGCCATATGCTGGATCGCGGAACTGAATCTGTCGGTTTGGAGACGCAGGGTTTCTTCTCGGCGCTTCAGCAAGGTATTGCTCTCCTGCAGTTCCGCCGCCTGTGCCCTGGACCGATTGAGAACGAAGATCGCTCCGCCGAGCGACGTGCTCGCGAGAGCTGTGCCGACAAGCATCAAGCCCACGATCGTGAGGATTGCAAACTCGATATTCGCAAAGATCTCCTGTAAGCGCGTTTCGTGTGCGGCCGAGACCCGATTGTGCAGGCCCAGCAAGACCCTATTCAACTTTCCGAAGTTCTCGACCATGCTGAGGAATTGTACGGTCTTCTCGGCCCCTGACATCGTCTTGGCGTTGTCGCGGTTGACTTCTTCCCAATTCTTGAAAACCTCGGCCAACCCTCGGGCGAGCCCATCCCGCTCTGTTGGCAGGATGTGATGCTTGTCGGTCTTGAGCAATTTCGTGATCGCGTCTCGAAATTCACGAAGATGCAGATCGGCTTTGGCGAGCATGTGCTCGCGTTCGCTCGCCGACAGATCGAGCGCGGTCGCAGCAAAATGACGGAGATGGTTTTCGGCTTTCGATCGAATCCGACCGATGGATTCCAAGATCGAGTCATGCCCTCGGCTGCGCGCGACGGCAGTCTGCGTCGACTGCAAGCTTTCCACGGCATACAATATAGGCACCGCACCCATCACGAGCACGATGAGCGCAACTATCAACGGTTGAATGTGAACTCGCCTTTTCATCACATTCGTCGGTCACTCAAATAAACTGCTGCGGACATCTTAGCTAGAGCGGCGTGTTCGACACCGAACCACCCGATCAATGGAACATCTTGTGCCGCAGCCGTGTCGGAACGGCTGACAGCGTCTTTAGGTTCGGCAGAAATGGATTTGAGATGCTGAGCACACCCTGCTCGGAGTTAACAATCTTAACCAAACCACGATTGATAATCCGGCGGTTGTCTGTCGGCTCCGGACCACACAGCCCGGACAGTTCCGACCCCATACTTGAAACATCGCCGACAACACGGGCGCTACGCATACATTTCACTCCACAACAACTATTGGTTGCAATGGCAGTCTAGCCTTACGTGGTAAAAGTTCTGTCAATCCTTAGAATTTCCGCACTCGGCAGAGTCGATCATTAGGCAGCGAAGGTCAGTCAGATGGCAGCAACGGGCACAAACGTCCTGGTGGACAGTGGTCTGCCTCTCTTTTTTAGGGTCGATAATCCAGGGGATGTCCGCATTGCGCCACCAGCGGTCCGCAAAGGCGACGCATTGCAGACCTGGGTGCGCTCGCTGTCAGTGATGCAAAAGGAAGCAATCGTCGCGTCGCAGCGAACAGGCTTGACGTGGCGCCTCGCAAGCGACGAGGGGCCTTACTTGAACGGACATGACGCCGCCCCGTGTCCGCTGGCATTCCTGACCGCTGGTATGATTGCGTCCTATATGAATGAGATCACCGCTCTGGCGCGGCAACGCAATGTCACCATTCGTCGGCTCCGCCTTATCCAAGATAACTACTATACGATGCAGGGTTCGATGCCGAAGCGAACCATGGTGGGCGGAGCGTTGCCGGTCGAACTCGCTATCGAGATTGACTGCGACCTTGGAGGGACAGACCTTAATCAGTTGGTTACGGATGCCGTCCATGCGTCACCGATCAACGGCCTGATGCGGGGCAAGCTTGCCAGCCTGTTCGCTCTTGCGAAGAACGGCTCACCCCTTACCCTCGCCAAGGCCCAGCCGCTGGCGGGCGATATCTATCCCGACCCCGGTGATCGCTTTGCCACAGGCAAACCCGCACCGGGGCTCTCGGGCTCAAATCTGGTCTGGCCGAACGGGACAACACCTAAGAAAGAAGTTGCCGGAGGAACTGCCGCGGCATCTTCAAGCCTTCAGGCCGAACAAAACCGAACACTTAATATCGGGGGAATCTGCACACTTCGCGACGACGGGCTCAAAGAGATCACACAATTGCAATACAGCCCGCACGGCACATCTTTCACGTTCCTGTCCGAAGAGGCGCCCGTCAACGGCGGGGACGGGCGCGCACCCGACGCCAATACCCTGATGTCCGCCGGCGTCGCCTTTTGTTTCATGACCCAGTTCGGGCGCTTTGTATCCATGCTGGATCTCGACCTGCAGGATTACCGCATTGTGCAGGACACCCACTTCTCGCTGGGCGGGGCAACCGGCGGTACCGGCAGACCTGGCGAGGCTGATCCGATCGAGACGCACGTCTATCTCAGCACCGGTGAGAGCGATGACGTTGCGCGCGAAATGCTCGATATATCCGAACAGACCTGCTTTCTACATGCGTTCTGCCGAACGGACCTCAAGCCTAAACTGCGCATCAAGAGCGCTGACTCAACGTGATCCCGACGCCGATGATTCCCGTCGAAAAAGCTGTTGCCCGGCCAAGCAGGCGTCTGCGGCGGAGATTTTTGCGCACCGTCTACAGGAAATTGTTGGGCCAGATGAGAGTCCGCCACATGTGTGCCACGGGGCTTGAGTCAAAGCCGAGACCTTCGGCGGGCTGCCGAAAATTTCGTCCGATGATATCCTCGAATTCTTCGAGTTCGACGACCTTATCCGGATCAAACGCGTAAAGATCGTTGAGCACCACCTGCATTGCCGACATGTACCATTTGTGCTCCCGGCAGTAGTCCCACTCGCGCTTTACATACTCTGGCGGATCGTAGTCTTCTCCAAAGGCCATCATATAGAGCCTAGGATATTCGTACCCGAGTTCCGGTGCCGGCAGGAAGCGCAGCGATTGATGATGCTTGATCGCCCAGGCTACCTCGTCTTCCACGTAAGGGGCGACGATCTGCGAGCCCCAATGGCCGTGATCGCTGCGAATGAATCCGACCACGGAAAAATCATGCAGAAGGCAGGCCAGTACGATCTTCTCCGGGAGACCCTTGTCTTTGGCAAGTTTCGCGCTTTGCAGCAAATGGTTCGAGCCGCGCTTGTCAAGCATCAGCCGCATGCGAAAAAAATCCATCAAGGTTGGCTTGTCCGGCATTTTCGGCAACCGAGGATCATCTCCCATCAACCATCGACCCGATGGCGGTGAAACGCCGCCGGACGCAACATTTCCAATTCGACCTATGGGAGGCTTCATGATTTGTAGATCGAGGAGTTCCATCATCGCCATCTCCAGGACATCCATCTTTTCGTCCATGTCCATGTCTGGCGTGACGCGATCGGCAGCCATATCCTTGGCCTGTTCAATCAGTGCGGCTCTGTCCATGATCTTCTCCTCGCGTATCGCTATCCACCGTCTGCTGAGTATATTTTAGCGCAGGATC
>JBPCWB010000403.1:0-4468 GCA_051009955.1 Hyphomicrobiaceae bacterium
GTCGCCTCGGTGTCGGTCATCGCGCGTAATGCCATGCAGGCCGATGCTCTGGCCACAGCTCTCATGGTGATGGGACAGCGAAGAGGTTCTGCGTTCGCAGCCAAACACAATATCTCGACGCTCATGCTGCTTCGCGACGGCGCCGGCATCCGCGAGGTGGCCGTGGCGGGATTTCGCAAATTTCTCAACGTTTAAGGGACACTCATGGCGACCATCATTTTGAGCATCGTGATTGTGCTGCTGGCCGTAGGTGGTCTGGCCGTTGGCCTGCTGTTCGGTCGGGCACCGATCAAGGGTTCTTGCGGCGGGCTTGCATGCCGAAATGATACGGGGTGCGAAGGCTGTTCCCGTCATCGCTAGGAGAATTACCAATGCCTTCCCGACCCACGATCGGCGACTACATGGCCACGCAACTGGTCACCCTGGCGCCAGACATGGAAATCAACGAAGCCATGGTCGTTTTGCTCGAAGGAAGGTTCTCTGGGGCGCCCGTCGTCAGTGCGACGGGTGAACTTGTAGGCGTGCTTTCCAAGAAGGACTGTTTCCGGACGGCGATGCACTCCAGCTATCATGAAAAACCTGGCGGCCTCGTCGCCGACTACATGAGCCGTAGTGTTGAGACTTTGGACGCCGACATGGAACTCTTCAGGGCTGCCGAGGCGTTCCTGAGGAGTCCATTCCGGCGATTTCCAGTCTTGCGAGAAGGTCGACTGGTCGGCCAGATTTCACGCGCTGATCTGCTGCGCGGGCTCGTGGAGCAATGGCGGTAACTCTGTCCATCCCAGTTTCATGGTTCAAGTTCATCGCGGTAACCGGTGCTCCAAAATCCGACGGTTATATGCTGGCTTAGGTGAGGCAACGTCCGAACGAGCTGTTATGTTGCCAAATTGCTTAACTGGCACCGGTGGCGCAGACCGCTTTGCTTGACAGGTTCTTCGAGGGTCCTCGTTGGCGCATGACGGGATCAAAATCAAACCGAGGCCCTGATCGCGTCGAGGACCTGATCAATATCGTGAGAGGTATGATCGGCCGAAATCTGGAATCGAATTTCCTCGTCGCCTTTCGGCACGACGGGATACCTGAGGCCGGTGGCAAGAATTCCGCGGTCAAAGAGGTGATCCACCAAGCGTGCGGTCTCGTGGGAATCTCGGATCATCAAAGGAGTCACGGGATGTTCGCCGCTGATGGTTTCAAGATTCATGTCAGTCAGGCCTGTCTGGAACAAGGATTTCATTTCGCGCAAGTGGCTGAGAAGCTCTCTGCCGCGCGGGCTGTCAACAATGTCGACTGCACGAGTTGCTGCAGCGGCCTCCCCGCAGGTGATGGGATTGGAGTAAATGTAGAAGGCGGATGTCTCGCGCAGGTAGTCGATGATTGTTTTGGCTGCGACGGCGTAGCCACCATTGACGCCAAATGCCTTGCCGAGTGTGCCAACTAACAGATCCACGCCACCGCAGTCTGTAACTTCTTCTGTACCGCGGCCCGTCTCACCGAACGCACCAACACCGTGTGAATCGTCGACGACCACAAGGACGTTCTCTGGAAAATCTCCGTCATAACGATGAGCGAGCTCGACGAGCTCGTCCAGAGGGGCGTGGTCACCCCGCATGCTGAAGACCCCGTCCGTGACAACGATCGCCCGGCGACATTGTCCAACGGCGGCCTTCAGTTGCTGTTCAAGCTCATCGAGCGAGAGGTGGCGATGTATTGACTTCCGGCTCGGTGCTGCGAGGCGGATCGCGTTGATTATACAGTTGTGATTGAGTTCGTCGCTGATGACGACAGTATCATTGGTGATCAATGCGGGGAGAATACCAATCACAGTGGCATAGGCGGAACTGAATATCATGGCGGCTTCTCTGCCATGAAAGCGCGCAAGCCGCTCCTCCAAGGCGACGTGCGGTGCCCACGTGCCGCTGATAAAGCGAACTGCGCCTGGTCCGCTCCCAAATGATCGGACAGCCATCTCTTCCGCAGCAACGACGTCCGTTTGGAACGACAATCCTAGATAGCTGTTGGCATTCATTCGCAAAAAGGGTCGTTCACCGAAACCAGCGAGCAGGTAGCGTGGACCAAGGCCGTCGTGCGGTGGCAAGACCGCATTGATCACCCTTTCGTGGCCTTTGCGCGCGCCAGCAGCTTCCAATTCTGCGATTTGGTCTGAGAGTTTTTGCGTCAAGCGGTCGTAGGGCATCGTCGCCTCCTCGGCGCAGGGTCTAGTCCGCCCCCGTTTTCTTCGGGACACGACGGAATTGAAGAAGCATATCCTCACACATGCCGCCGAGATCGTACTGTGGCGCCCAATTCCACTCCACCCTCGCGACGCTGTCATCAACTGAACGGGGCCAGGAATCGGCAATTGCCTGCCGGATCGGATCAATGTCGTAGTCAATGACGAAGCCAGGGATGCGTTCTGCGATGGCAGCTGCTATTTCCTCCGGCGTCACATTCATCGCGGTTATGTTGTAGGCATTGCGATTGACCAACTGCGTTGGGTCAGCCGGCATCAGCTCGAGCATCGCGCGAACTGCATCGGGCATATACATCATGTCTAGACGAGTATCGGCCCGAAGATAGCAAGTGTAGTGGCGATAACGCGCGGCTTGGCGAAAGATCTCAACCGCATAGTCGGTCGTCCCACCGCCCGGAGGAGCGACGTGTGAGATAAGTCCCGGCAGGCGCAGCCCGCGCGTGTCGACGCCGAAACGGGTAGCATAGTAATCGCACATTATTTCGCCGGCGACCTTTGTCACTCCGTACATCGTCGTCGGACGCTGAACGGTGACCTGAGGTGTGGAATCCCGCGGAGTGGACGGGCCAAACGCGCCAATGGAACTTGGAAAGAACACCGAGCAACCATACTGGCGGGCTACTTCGAGCACATTGTAGAGCCCGCCCATATTCACTGCCCAGGCTATCTGGGGCTTCTCTTCGGCCGCCGCGGACAACAGGGCGGCCAGATGGTAGATCGTTCCAATCTCGTAACGGCGGACGGTTTCGTGCAACAGATGTGGGCGTGTGCAGTCGACGTGCTCAAACAGCCCGGGATCGCTTGCCGCTTCGCCGTTGTGAACTGCGCCGACCGAGGCGGGCATCCGTACGTCGGAGGCCACCACGTTGTCGGACCCGTAGCGCTGCTGGAGTGCCGGAGTCAATTCGCTGCCGATTTGCCCGATCGCTCCTGTAACAAGAATTCTTCGCATTGCAGGTTCTCATGCTGCTGAAGTTGCCATGCTTTGTTGTTCATACACATCACTTCGGAGTTGCCATTGATCTACGTCTAGACTTGGGTCCGCTGAGACTGCCTTGTTGCCATAGGCATCGACTGAATCAGCCTGCTCAATGTGGGTATGTGCGCTCGCGCATACTGACGTGCGTCAATCACGCTGCCACTGCGTGGTCGCTACCGCCAACCGCACGTCACGACCGACCGCTTGGCATTGGAGGCAAATCCGAGACAGTCATGCCAACGTCCTCACCGGTTGCTGCTGTGATCAGCGTTCAGTTTGGAATGCCCTGTGGTTGGAGTGCGGACAAATCCTGGCCGGTCCGGCGCGCAGCTGACCTTCGAACCAGCCACACGGAAAACATTGCCTGAAGATCCATCTGGGCGCTGATTTGCGGCAGTGCAGGCGACCCCAAGACACGAACATCAATCAATACTGCTCCAGGAGCGTAACCCGATGACCTGTATCAATTGCACGGGCCTCGGTTTGCAGTATTCGAGATGTAGATGACTTGATCCGGCAAGCTCGCTGATGGAATCGCGAGAAGACAAACAAGCTATTCCATTCCCGCTCGGTCGCTGGTGAAGCAAACAGGCAGCACACACCGAGCGCGCAAATAGCAATCTGGTTCGCCCTAGGTCATCCGCTGGAGCCGTTCGTGGCGCAGTCGTGCGCAAAACGGTCGGTCAAATGGCGTGCCTTTTACCAATGGCTGCGAAAGATTTGTAGCGATGGCTCAAAGTGCTTCCACCCCTGCTGATCCATCTGAAATCACTCGTTATCTGTATTGCGACGGCACGTTGCGCGAGACTGCGCCCTCGCACGCCAAACAGCTTTCCGCTCTCGTCGACGGCTATAAAGCCATGGCCCGTGCCAGAATGTTTGACGAGAAGGCGATCGCTCTGCAACGAACCGGCCGTATCGGCACTTATGCGTCTTGCCTCGGGCAAGAAGCGGTCGGGGTCGGCGTGGCACAGGTGATGCAGGAGCACGACGTCCTTCTACCGTCATTCAGGGAGCACGCAGCACAGCTTTACCGCGGCGTATCAATTCTCGAATTGCTCCGGTATTGGGGTGGCGACGAGCGCGGTAGCAACTTCGCGGTTGCCCAGCGCGACTTTCCGGTCAGTATTCCTGTTGCCAGTCACTTTCCTCATGCGGTTGGCGTCGCACTGGCCTTCAAGCTACGCGGCGAACCGCGGGTCGCAGTCGCCATTGCGGGCGACGGCGCGACGTCCAAG
>JBPCWB010000404.1:0-8599 GCA_051009955.1 Hyphomicrobiaceae bacterium
CAACATTGTCGAGCCGTAGTTGGGCGCCGGGGCCGAGGGCGATCTTGGTGTTGTCGCCGAGGACGAACTGGCCGGTCGACTTCGGTCCGGCAACCAACCGTTCTCTATAGTGGACGGCATTGCCTTCCCTTAGATATCGTGTCTGGCCTTCGACCTTGCCTGTGACGCGATCATTGATGGAGACTGCGCGGCCAACGCGCTCGGCGGCGGCCGCATCTGCCGCCATCGAAAGAGTTAGCGCGACGGCTCCGACAGCCGCAGCGCAGAGCGATGTAGAAACCTCTCCGAGATCGACAACGCGTGTCATTGGAACGCCCATAACTCTTGCGCACGCGGTGTTCGGGTTTAACCAAGGTCTGCCCGTCCGCGCCGCGACTGCGGCATTCTATTTGCCGCTTATCCTGCCGAGAAATTTTCATCGTCATATTAGCGTTGTCCAACGTGCGAATAAACGAATGAGCGCATTAGGAGTTAATGGTCGCGCCGCGGCCTGTCGTTCAGCGCAGCGCAACCGTCGGCAGCCGTTTCATTTCTGCATGCGCGTGACGCCGTCCCATGAAGATGGCGGCGGCGTTGCCTCGAAACCCGCAATCCGCTCCAGGAAGCAATCAATCAGTCCGCCAATTGCCAGCGCCTCCGCCAACGGTCGCAGCTGGTTCAGTGCGTCCCGAGCGGCCGACCAATCTCCTTGACGATAGTGTTCAATGGCCGTTACAAACCCGGCATTGAATTGCGCAAACTGTGCATCCGAAGCCAATGTCTCGCCGCCAACCAGCGCCCAAATCGCCTCAACCGATTCGCGGCCGGCAACTTGCACACGATCGACCTCGAACACGGCCAACCCCGCGCCTCCATCCCGGCATGTTGCATCCGAAAGCAATACCGGCACGCCGTAGCTTCGCGTCAGGCCTTCAAGCCGCGAAGCCAGGTTAACCGTGTCACCGAGAACCGAGTAGTCGAACCGAATATCGGAGCCCATGTTGCCGACCATGCCAACGCCGGTCGCAAGGCCGATGCCCAGTCGCAGAGGAATAAAGTCCTCACCGGCCTGTTCCGCCTCGGCGCGACGTTCATCGTTCAGGCCCGCCAATTCCTGCAACATCTGCAACGCTGACTCGCATCCATTCCTGGCGTGGGCGGCGTCATCAAGCGGCGCATTCCAAAATGCCATGATGGCGTCGCCGATATATTTGTCGATGGTGCCGTTGCGCTCCATGATGGCGTAGGTCAAGGGATTGAGCAGTCGATTCATCAGCCGCGTCAGGCCACGCGGATCGTGGCGATAGCTCTCGGCGATATTCGTGAAACCGCGCACATCGCTAAACATGATGGTTAATTCGCGCGTTTCCCCACCAAGCTGAAGCCGAGTTGGATCGCGTGTCAGTTGCCTGACCAGGCTGGGCGCCATGTATTGCGAGAAGGCCTGACGAATTTGTCTTCGGTCTTGCTCGGTCTGAAAGTAAAGGAAGGCCGTTGCGAAGATATAGACGGCCGTCATTGTCACGCTTGGATAGACCGGATCGATCAAGATGCCGAGGCTGTTGAAAGACCACCAGGCCGTGCCGAACACACCGGCCACGGCCAAACCGCCGAGGATGGCCCCCATCAGGGCGCCTCCGAGATACGACGACAGTGCGATGGCAGATGCCCCGACAAGCATGAAGGCCATCTCGAGTCCTGGCGAGTAGTCCGGCCGATAAAGCATGCGGCCCTGAAACAACTGCTCAAGCGCCTGGGCATGGACCTCAACACCGGCGAGCGACGCATCCAAAGGTGTTGCCCGTAGATCGAACAACCCCGGAGCACTGGTCCCGACCAATACGACGCGCCCTTCGATATCCTGGCGCGGGACCCTGCCTTCGAGTACGTCGACGGCAGATCTAAATCGGTTCGGATCGTGCTTGTTGAATGAAAGCCAAATCTGGCCGTCACGGTCAGTCGGGAACCGCACGTCATTGATCGCGATCGACGTAATGCCGGTTTCCCCGGTGGGGCTGAACTCGCCACTCGCCGTCGACGAGAACACTGTGATCGTCGAGGCATCAAGTGCAAGCCGGAGTGACTCTGCTGTCAGCGATGGAACGAGTTGCTCGCCAATTCCAACGATCATCGGAACCCGCCGCACGATCTGATCGCTTTCGGGAAACCAATTGAGCGCGCCCAATCCCGCAGTAGCGTTCTGCAGGACGCTATAGTTCGCCGTCACGCTTGAGAAGGTTGGGACGTGCGCCCGCGGATTGTCGCCGATCAGCGCAAATCCGGCCCTCTGAGGTACGGTCGCGTTGTCGCTGCCCGAGCGGCCGATCAGACCAAGTATGACCCGTCGGTCTTTGAAGCTTGCCGCGAATTTCTGATCGGCAGAGCATCGCGCGACAATCTCATCGTAGACAGATTTCAATGCGTCGAAGGCGGCCAGTTTGTCGCCAAGCGCGCACAGCGACGAACTTTGCTGACTGGGAAACACGAAGTCGAACGCGATGACGTGTGCGCCCAGCTCATTGAGGCGATCGACGAGTTGACCGAGTTGGTCCCGCGTCCAGGGCCAATTGCCGACCGATGTTATTGATTTCTCGTCAATGTCGACGATGCGCACGGGATATGACGGATCACGAGGACGCGGCGCCAGACGCTGGAAGGTGTCGAATGCGAGCAGGCGCAGACGAACGACCGGATCGATATCGATAGCCCTGATGACTGTTGCGGCCAGAATAATGCTGGTGATCACCGACCAGAATATCAAACGCCGACGCAATGTTCACACTCTCCAGGATTCAATCGTCTAGGGGGCCAAACTTAGGGCTGTGCTTGCGTGACCCGATAAGCCACCGGTTGGACCAGGGCACATGTCTGGACGTCCATCCAGTCCCGCTTGGGCTGAATTCCTGTGACTCTACGTGCCGCAATAAAGAGGAAGACGCAATGGTGTCGGGGAATGTCAACAATCGTCGGCCATTCTCGCCGTATGGCCTCTGAGTTGAAGTCGTGCGGAGAAAGCCATCGCCAGGTTATGAAAACTCCAAGTCCGTTCCGCTGAGCAAATCAGCCGAAGAATTGCTGTAGCCAAGGCCATTCCCAGAGCGGACCTAGCAGCTGACCGAGAGCCGCCGCGCCGCCGATCCCCAACGACACGTAGGCCACCAAACTGGTCCGCCCCTGCTTTTGGCCGATGCGAAAGATGATATCGTTCTGCTCGGCGAGCTTCACGGCAATCCGCTCGGCAATGAGTTCGGCAGCCTCAGCATTCGCGTCGATCGCCGATTGTGTCATGCGTTTTTCGTGCTGTTGGCGAAGAAACTCGTTGTGGCGCTGCTCAGCAGGATTTTGTTGGCTCATTGGTGCTGCCCCAGAATAATGGAATCGGAAATTCAGCTGCGCGCCGTGGCCGTGAGCACCCCCGATATCGGATGGATGAGCTTCGCGTTATCCGGTACGGCGCACGTGATGACGCGTGCAAAACACACAATTGCGGCTTGCTCAGGGAATATGGGTTGGTGCGATCCTGGCAATTGCCGCCAGATCTGCTGATGCAAACCAGCTGTCGAGCCTCTGATAGTTGAGTTTTTCTGTGCTGGTTTACTGTGCAGCAAGCTGGCGATGACCTCTTGCCGCATTTTTTCAGGCTACGCCCTGCCTCGCCTTATTCTTGACGCCGACTGGGACTGTAAGAATGGCCTAGATGAACTGAAAAGCCATCAGGAACATGAGGATAGGACCAAATCTTTTGTTTGCCAGCCGCGGCGGGCGGACAGATGCAGAGACACCGGCCACGCACGATCCCAGGCTGATTGTCAGCCTGGGAAACGCACGCGACATTGACGAAGCGCTCAGGGGCCTGCTGTTAGAACACCTCCGACATCACTTCACATCACTCATTACGATAGATGCGACAGGCTCGCCCGAAAGCGAGTTCCCTGGAGGAACCGAGCCGGAGAGCGACCGTTTGAGCCGGGCCGGATGCGCCATTTGGAATGGCGAGCATTTGCTTGAGCAGGACACCGGCGATGTCTTCATTGCGGTCGAGGCAACCGACGCAACTGACAAGGCAATTTTGTATGTTCGCCCGCGAGCTGATTACAACCTGCTTGGACCGAGCCCGTTCGATCGTGGCGTTAGCCTTGAGCTGACCACGCGTGGAGTGGCTCAGTGTATCTCAACGTTGGCGACGCTCTTTATCGCCGTTTCACCGGAGACCTCGACAGATTCGACTAATAGCAGCGCTGCTCTCGCCGACCGCATCGGTCGTGACGCCGACAAGCTGAGCACCCTCATCAAGGGGCCGCTTGCGCGCTTGAGCGCAGCCGAGCAGACAATGACCTGGCACACCTATGCAACATGCCTCCACCGATTGGGGGCCGATGGCGACCGCCTGGATCTGTTGATCGAGGCGACTCGCTACTACCAGGTCAGTCTCAATCCGTTGTCACGCCGGACGACACCACTTCAATGGGTTACAATTCAGAACAGTCTAGGTGTCGCGCTTTGTCAAATCGATCGCCTCAGCCCCTCTCGCGAACCACTACAACAGGCCATCGAGGCATTTCAGGCGGGCCTCGCCGCCTGCCCGGTACAAGCCAGATCGATCCAAAGGAGCGCGCTCTACCACAACTGTGGTCTGGCCCACCTTCAATTGTACGAAAGGTCATCTGATACAGCGTGTTTGGAGGACGCGATCTCTTCCTTGGAATACGCACTTCGCGTCCAACCGCGAGACCGAGCCGCAGTTCGCAGGGCGGCGATTGCGGACAATCTCGGTAAGGCGCTGAGTCAGCTCGGCACAGCGACAAAGGACACCAACAAACTGATACAGGCCGTTAACGCCTATCGCACGGCCCTCGCGGTTCGCAATCGGGACACCTTGCCGGCAGCTTGGATCGCGACGCAGGTCAGCCTGGGCCGGGCGCTGTGCAGCCTCGGAGAATTGCAGGGCGGCAGCTATCGATTACTGGAAGGTACATCGGTCCTGCGCCTCGCGGCGCAGGAGATCGACCGTGCCCAAGAACCGCAATATTGGGCGGATGTTCAAAATGCCTTGGGCTCCGCCCTGTTGATCGTCGGGCGGCGGGAAAGGCATATGGGACACCTTTACGAAGCAATTGCAGCATTGTCGGCATCGCTGAGCGGTTGCGATCGAGTGCACACTCCAGCCCCATGGAGCCTGACGCAAGTCAAGATCGGGCGGGCCTATCACCTGCTGGGTAAATTTCTTTGCGCCAACAATAGTCATCGGGACCGCGAAGGGGGACGGCGCTGCCTGGAGAATGCCGAACACGCTTGCACACAGGCGCTTGCGACCTACGAAAGTCTCGGCGCCCGCGGACCTGCCCAAAAAATGCGCGATCAGATCAGCAAGATCAACGTCTCGCTGAACGGACTCGAGGACCAGATCTGATTGCTGACCCGCCGTGACCGGCGGCACGCACGCGACAATCACGATGAGTCATACACAGGCTGCGGCGAGAACGCACCCTTGCCGTCGCTCAGGGCAGGACACGAGCTGTAGGCCCGCAATGCCCAATGTTGATCCGAGCGTGCGTTTGGTCGCGCATGATCTCCACGAACGGCCGGCCGCATCTGTCCACAAGTTATGCAATGATAGCTATTTGCGTTCGTGTTCCTCATGATACGCAGCTTTGCGCTTCCTGCTAACGTCCGCCCAGCGTTGAGGACAGTGCGCGTGCGGGGCTCACAATGAAAATCACTGACGGCACGATTGCGGATACGTCGTGGATCCGGTCGAAAAGCGAACGTCTCGGCGCACCGATCATTGTCAACAATCGACGGTTGGTCGATCTGTATAAGCTTCCCTCACGGGTTGCATGGCAAGATAGGGCGCGCGTCGGATTTACTGTCTATCAGGTCGGCGAACCGGGCGTCCTTGAGTTGCTTGCAATATTTGCTGATCCGCCACGGCAGGGCATTGGCTCTGCATTGCTGTCGGATGCGATCGACATTGCTCGCCGCCACGGCACACAGAAAGTTATCGTTCATACGACGAACGACAACATCGATGCGCTCTGCATGCATCAAAGACGCGGCTTCAAAATCGTTGACTGGCGGATTGGTGGCTTTGCAGATACCCAGAAGGGCACGTGGCCGGGTACCGCTGTCGAGCCGGTAATTGGCAACTACGGGATTGAGGTTCGGGACGTTGTCCGACTTGAGCAGGCTGTCTGATCCTCCCGCCGGGTACCATCCAACGTGCGATATCAGGCCGTGATCGATCGATTGTCGACGGCGATATCAAGCGATCATCACGCGACACGCTTCCGCGACACGAACTATGGTTAAGACTGGTGCACAAAAGTCTTGCATCATCGCTCTCACCTTGGTCCAAATTAGCTGGACACAAGGCGCCGTATTTTCGTCATCAATGCGTTTCTACTGCGCGCGATGATGGGAAGCGGCGCAATGCTGAGCTCAAGGTGGACCAGTTGGGGCCAGAACCCTTAATCGTTCATGAGGATGTCAACATCTACGGCAGTATCGATGCTGACCGGGATGTGTTCGTGGCCGGCCGTGTTGAAGGCCGGCTGCATTGCCGCAACGCCACGATAGCTGAAAATGCCACGGTCATCGGTGATGTCATTGCGCACAATGTCGTTGTCGCCGGCACGGTCGACGGCAGCATCTATGCCAACAGCATTGTCCTGCACCCGAAATGCGCAGTATTCGGCGATATGTATCATGAGAAGCTGCAGCTTCACGAGGGCTGCTACTTCGAAGGCCGGTCGCGCAACGCCAAGAACCCCCAAGCCCTTGCCTTTAGATAGTGCACCGTTCGTTCTGGGCACGTCTTTCGCATCGCCTATTCGTCTTGCGATACTCTCTGGGTATGCCCTATCGCTCGCCCTTCGGTGACACAATTCATTGATCTTCCTGCGATGCTGTCCGGCCCAGCGTATCGGCAAGCTTCAGCATTGTCGGTATGCGATTGGGGCCGGCCATGCCGGCAACTGCCGTTGCGGCGACATCGAGTTTCA
The DNA here is from genome assembly GCA_051009955.1 of Hyphomicrobiaceae bacterium. Classification (GTDB taxonomy): domain Bacteria; phylum Pseudomonadota; class Alphaproteobacteria; order Rhizobiales; family Hyphomicrobiaceae; genus Tectiglobus. The sequence goes on from JBPCWB010000404.1 coordinate 6,981, forward strand.
TTCCACAGGAGGTGATGTAGAGCGGCCGTCGGCTGCGGCCGCGGCAAACGGGGCGAGCGGTTGCATTGCCAGCGAATGAGGACTTCGCAACGCCGACGACGGCAACCCGGCCATCCAGCGCCTGATGCAGATGCCAACCGAGCCCCGGACGTTCTGGCGCCAGCCAAACATATCCATCGATAACTATTGTCGCCACGGCGTCAGGCATCTCTTCCAGAGCCGTCAGAATGCAAGGAAGTTCCCGCTTGTAGAATTGCCCGGATTGATAATCTGCGACGCATTCCACAGTGACTGTGTGCGTCCGGCTGGCCTGAGTGGCCTGCCAGTCCTCGAACGCGACACAACCCACCTGAGCACACGTGGTACGATAGTGCACATCGAGGGCGACAATCACCGATGCACCTCCTCAATTCGGCGCCACGATTAGGTTCGTCAAGCTGCGCCAGGTCGGCGACGCAGTCGTCCGGACGACGTTCGGCACAACAGACAATGACCGTTGATACAAATGTAGAGTTTTGATGGCGATTGCCGCCGAAATTCGTCACTTCGCGAGCGAGTGGCGAACCATCGGCAAGAGGCATACTGGTTATTGTCTCATGATCTACGTTGCGGCCTTGCCTGCAGCTGCTGAATTTGCTGCGATGGTAGCGATGATCATGAACAAATGCGCTCGAGTTGCGTCGAGTGGACTATGGCAAGCCGCTATCGAGTTCTAAGGAGGCAGGTGATATGACGAATCGGCCGGAAGACATCCTGGCAGACCAGCAACGTCCATTCACTGGCGCCGAGTTTCTCGACTCGCTCCGCGATGGTCGCGAAGTCTGGATTTATGGCGAGCGCGTCAAGGACGTCACTACGCACCCCGCCCTCCGCAACGGTGCCCGTTCGGTTGCCAAACTTTATGACGCGCTCCATGAGCCCGCGAGCAAGGGCGTCTTAACGGCGCCGACGGATACGGGTTCAGGCGGCTATACCCATCGGTTCTTTCAAGCGGCACACTCACGCGAGGATTTAGTTGCGCAGCGCGACGCGATCGCCGCCTGGGCGCGCATCACCTACGGGTGGCTCGGTCGCAGCCCCGATTACAAGGCCGCCTTCATCAATACGCTCGGTGCAAATGCGGATTTTTATGGCGACTACGCCGACAATGCACGCGCCTGGTACCGCCGCGCCCAGGAAGCCGTCCTGTTCCTCAATCATGCCCTCATCAATCCGCCAATCGATCGCGACAAGGCCGTCGAAGAGGTCAAGGATGTCTACATCACGGTCACCAAGGAAACCGATGCCGGCATTTACGTCTCAGGCGCCAAGGTCGTCGCGACCAATTCCGCCCTGACGCATTACAACTTCCTCGGTCAGAACATGGGGCAGGAGATCAACGATCCCAGCATGGTCGTGATGTTCATCGCGCCGATGGATACGCCGGGTGTCAAGCTGATCTGCCGGCCGTCCTACGAAATGGCGGCGGCGGCGACAGGCTCACCGTGGGACTATCCGCTCACCAGCCGTTACGACGAGAACGATGCGATCTTCATATTCGACAATGCCTTCATCCCCTGGGAGAATGTTTTCATCTACCGCGATATCGAGCGGCTCAAGGCGTTCTATCCCCGATCCGG
>JBPCWB010000405.1:0-5904 GCA_051009955.1 Hyphomicrobiaceae bacterium
ATGGATTGTGCGAGAATTAATCACAAATGCGGCAATCTGCCTTGAATGTGCTATGGGCCCGCGTCGACTATACCTAAATAACGCAAAGCGCACGAGGAGAAGGAATTGGGTGTTGTCGTTCCATTGGACGGATCTCGCGATCCGACCGACGGCCTGAGGCCGATCCTCGAATTGACCGCAGACGATATGGGCGCCGTCAACCGGATCATTCTCGACAAGGCGGTTTCGGATGTCGAGATGATCCCTGAGTTGGCTCATCATCTCATTGACTCTGGCGGCAAGCGGCTGCGTCCGATGCTGACAATCGCAGCGGCCAAGCTCATGGGGTACGAAGGCGACGGCCACATTCGCCTCGCTGCCAGCGTCGAATTCATGCATACCGCCACGCTACTGCATGACGATGTCGTTGACGACAGTGTTTACCGACGCGGCAAGAAGGCGGCGAGAGTCTTGTGGGGTAACCAGGCCAGCGTGCTGGTTGGTGACTTCCTCCTCGGCCAGGCCTTTCGCATGATGGTCGATGTCGGTGTGCTTCCGGCCCTTAAGATCCTTTCGAACGCCGCGGCTGTGATCGCCGAAGGCGAAGTGATGCAGCTGTCAGCCGCGAAGGATCTCGCCACGACCGAAGATGCCTATCTATCGATAATTGACGCCAAGACGGCTGCGTTGTTTTCGGCTGCAGCCGAGGTCGGCGCTGCCATTGCAGAACGTCCGGCAACGGAGCAGGCCACGTTGCGCTCTTACGGCCGGTCGCTCGGTATCGCCTTTCAACTTGTCGACGATGCGCTGGATTACTCGGGTGAATCTGCCAATCTCGGCAAGTCCGTCGGTGATGATTTCCGCGAGGGGAAGATCACGCTTCCTGTCATTCTCGCCTATCGCCGTGGCAACGAAACCGAACGTGAGTTCTGGCAGCGGACGATTTCCCAAGGTGAAATTGGGGATGGCGATCTCGAACACGCGATGGCACTCATCGCCAAACATCAGACAATCGAGTCAACGCTTGAACGTGCGCGGTACTACGGGTCCGTCGCCTGCGACGCAATGGCCACTCTGCCGGACAGCGTTGAAAAACAAGCGCTTCTGGATGTCGTCGCCTTCTGCATTGAGCGCGCAAATTAGAGCATTGCGCCACCCGGGCGAATTGACTTTGCTTGATCTCTTCCCAAATCCTGCTCATCAACATGGCATCATCTGAAGTCATCAAGCTCCAGGACCCGCGACCGAGGCGCTAACCATGCAAGAACGAGCCAGCCCCGCGGGCGCAAAGGCCGCGGCTAGGACGAATGATTGAGATCCCGCAAATCTGGCAATTCGTGACCTTGCTTGGGATACACTGGATCGCCGACTTTCTCTGCCAGACGAGATGGATGGCGGAAAACAAGAGCAGCCGGCTCGATGCGCTTTCGGCACACGTTCTGGTCTATAGCGCAGTGATGGCCGTGCCATCGGTTGTGATACTTGGACTAACCACCACCGCACTCCTTTTCATTGCCGTCAATGGCGCATTGCATTTTGCGACCGACTTCGTAACGAGCCGCATGACCTCAGCGCTTTGGCAGCGACAAAACGTTTACGGCTTTTTTGCTGTTGTCGGGCTCGACCAATTCTTGCATCAGCTGGCGCTGGCCGCCACATTGGTTGCGTTTGGCGCATCGGGCGGACCACTCATGTGAGTTTCGAGGACTCTACCCACCAATCGGGATGAGCGCGCCGAAGAAGATCGCGCCCACGTTCTGCCGCGGCAACCGTCTCGAAGATCCCGAAGCAAGTCGCGCCCGAGCCCGACATCCGGCTGAGACAGCAACCGTCTACACCTTCGAGCACTGCGAGCGCGTCACCTATGGCAGGAACCATTTCGCAGGCCGGGCCTTGCAGATCATTCGATGTCGCAGACAGATAGGCAATGAGCTCCTCGAAGCCATCAAAGCCCTGCGGATGGGCAGCATCACGGGGTGGATTAACCAGCTGGGCGGCGCCCAGCCGGCGAAAGATTTCTGCCGTTGAAACTGGTATTCGAGGATTGATGACTACGGCGTGGACGCCGGCTGCCGGCAGGAGGCGGCCTGCCGCCGGCCTCTCGACACGCTCGCCGATGCCACGCATGAAGGCGGCCTCACAACCGCCGCCGCCCAGACATACCGGAACGTCGGCGCCGAGTCCGGTAGCCAGGTCTGCCAGTCGCGTTTCAACACCAGCCAATTTGTTGAGCCGGGCCAGCGCACGTAGAGCAGCGGCTGCATCCGCCGAACCGCCCCCGAGACCGGCCGCCACCGGTATGCGCTTATTGATATAGAATTCCCCGATCTGCAGCGCCGGATCGGCATCGTGTAACGAGCGAGCCGCCGTCGCGATCAGGTTTTCGCCGGCAATCTCGGTCGCGAAGGCTCCTGCGACATGAACTTCAATGCGATTGGCTGGATGAAGTTCGATCGTATCAAAGATGTCGCGCGCAAAAACGACCAGACTATCCAGTTCATGGTAGCCGTCCGATCGACGTCCTAGGATGTGCAGATTTAGATTGACTTTGGCGTAGGCGCGCTCGACGACTGCCATCGGCTAAGCCCCCGAATACTCTTCGCGGCGAAGCAATGTTATCCGAGAACGCTCAGCGCAGCGGCGCGGTGACAGCCGGATCAACCTGCGAGTCGGCGCGTTTTCCAAGACCCTGCGGCTTCGCCGGTTGTTTCTTGCCATTGTCCACATTCGTGCGAGTCAACAGGGGCAGCCCGACGACCAGCTTCCTGCGAATTTTGACAGCATCTTTTTCCTCAGGCTTCAAGGTCAGCGCCAACTCCCATTGGTAGCGGGCCTCGCGGGTTCGCTCGGCCCGCCACAGTGCATCGCCCAGGTGGTCATTGAGGACGGGATCCTCCGGCCGAAGTTCCACGGCACGCTCAAGATATTTGACGGCCTTGCCAAAGTTACCAAGGCGATAGTGCGCCCAGCCGAGGCTGTCGACGATGTAGCCGTCATCGGGCCTCAACGACACGGCCCGCTCAATCAGCTTCAATCCGCGTCCCAAATGAACTTTCTGGTCAACCCACGAGTACCCCAGATAGTTCAAAACAAGAGCCTGGTCGGGATCCAGGTCCATGGCTTTGACGAGGTCTTTCTCAGCGTTCGGCCAGTCCTTGATGCGCTCATAGCAGGTCCCGCGAGCGTACCAATAGGTCCAATAGCGCTTGCGCTCATTCGGCAGCAGCTTGATCAGACGCGAGTAGTAGCCGATCGCCTCGCGGTAGCGCTTTCTGCCCCTCAGAATGTTGCCCAGCGCCTCGAGCGGTCGAATATCTTTGGGTCGCTGCTTGGCCAGCCGATCAAGCACAACCTTGGCTTCATCAACCCGGTCCATCGAATCGAGATTGATCGCCTTCCGTATATCGATTGCCGCCTGCAGCGGGGTGCCCCGGCCAATGTTGTTATATGTCTCGATTGCGCGATCATAACGCTTGGTCGATTCGTAGACGTTGGCGAGCGCAGCTTGGGCAAACGGAAAATCCGGACGGATCGCCAGTGCCAACTGCAAATAGACGGTGCCAAGATTAACACCGCCTTCGCTGGTCAAGGCCTCTCCGAGACCATAGAACACTTCGGCCAGGCCTTCGTCCGGCTTCGTGATCAGGAAACCCATCGCGGTGCCGGCCTTGATCTTCTTAAACAAGTCCTGCACCGAGGCGTGGCCACCCGAAGAGCTTTGGCGAATATGCTGACGCGCAGTCTGGCCGGCGAGGCGAAAGTTGCCGTGGCGAACGGCATGGCGAATGTAGGCCATCGCCGTTCGTGGCGTCCGGGCGTCTACACCGAAGAGCTCCGTATAATTGCTTCGTGCGGCTTTCTGATCGCCGACAATATCCGACATCAGTGCCCGGTGATAACGCAAATAGAAGTCCGACCAATCGGCCTGCTTCGGCCGCTTGAAATGGCGAAAAGCCGCCTTCTTGTTGTCCAACGCCAACGCAATCCAGGCACGTGCTATCGACGCCGTTAGTTCGCCGATCGGTCCCGTCTGCGACAACTCGAAATGGCGGTCTGCGAGTTTGAGTTTTCCTTCACGGAACGCATGAACGCCCAACAACATGCGGGCAAGGCGATGACTGGACTGCTTGCGAATCAGATTCCGCGCCGACGCAACAGCTTCAGTCCAATTGCCCTCGGTCGCTTCCATCAGGAACGCCCGCTCAATCAATCGTTGGCTGTCCGGTGTCCGCCGCAATGCTTTGCGATAGAACGAAACTGCGTGGCTCGTGTCACTTGCGCCGCGCGCAATACGCCCAGCGAGGTAACTTCCCAGATAGGACCGCATCGTCAATCGTATCTTGTTCTGCTCACTCGTCGGAGTGGCAGCCTGGGCAAAGGCATGCTGCGATGCGAATGATGAACCCAACAGTACGGTTAGGCATGCAGCTGCGCAGTAGCGCAGGGTAGCTGCTGGCATATCGTCCACTCCGGAGCCGAACTCACGGCGGTTAGCAGGTTGAGCTACGGTAACAGAAACTGCGGCGATTTGGCGACACCAACCGCGACTCAGGGTAGCGTATTTATGACCTTATCCAATGATTTACAGCCCGTCATCGGATCATTTCTGGACTGTCGTGCCGAAAATCGCACGATTGGCACCGCCGGACACATTAAACCCGAGGTGTTTGTCCTTGAAGAACCTGTAGAAACATCTCTCTGTCAACGTTGCCTCCAGACAATATCACCGCGACTTTCTTGCCACGCGCGCGCGTCGCATCCTTTAGCAATGCCGCCAGCGGTGCTGCGCCGGCACCTTCGGCAATATTATGCGTAGCCGTATAGTAGATCCGCATAGCTGCCGCGATCTGATCTTCACCAATCGTCTCGACACGACTGACGCCACGGCAAATCATCTCAAGTGCACCGGAATGTGGTTCACGGACAGCCATACCATCGGCGAAAGTTTGCGCGGAATTACTGCCGACGGCACGCCCTGCCTCAAACGAATGTGCGACGGCTGGCGCGTTGTCAGCCACGACCCCGACAATCTCCGTCCTCAGGCCGAGCAAATCGCGAACTTCGATGAGACCGCAGATCCCCGACCCCAGCCCAATCGGCGCATAAACCAAATCCAGATCGGGCACCGCACGAAACAGCTCCAGGGCATACGTGCTGACACCTTTTACGAGATCGGGGTGAAAAGATGGAACGAAGTGCAATCCTTCCTGTTCGGCCACGCGCGAACACATGTCTTTGGCTTCATCGAAGTCGCGGCCGTGGGTCACCAGCTCTGCACCGAAGGCCGCCATTGCAGCATTTTTCTCGCGCGAGTTTCCGTGGGGAATGTAGATGACCGAACGTAGGCCGGCCCGGGTTGCAGCCAGAGCGATCGACTGGCCATGGTTGCCGCGTGTGGCCGACGTCACACCGGCAATCTCCGGTTCACGCTTCCGAAGCGCGTCGATATAGGTCAGACCACCGCGGATCTTGAAGGCTCCGGTTGGTGTGTGGTTCTCGTGCTTCACCCAAATGTCGGCATCAGCGCGCTTTGCAAGGAGCGGCCAATTGTACTGCGGCGTTGGCGGCACAACCTGATGGACCAGAGCGGCCGCGGTTTCGATGTCGTCCAGCGTGAACCATGCCATCGACAACTCGTCTCCCTTGGAACTGGCCCCGCATTCAGCTGGTGAAATTGGCCGCTAGGCCAAATGGAAATGGCGTGGGGCAATGAATGTCTGAAACGCCTCACGATCCTGCAGGCGTTTTTGCCAATCGGTCAGATTTATCATCGGGGGATGCTCCAAATCCAGCAGGGACCAACGATAAACCGTTGCGCCAGCAGGGATATCTCCCATGCAGAATTCATCACCTGTCAGATAGCGTTGGCCAGCCAGAATCTGGTCGAGAACCTCAAGCTTGGCAATCACCGCCGAGCACGCTGCG
>JBPCWB010000406.1:0-3232 GCA_051009955.1 Hyphomicrobiaceae bacterium
GTCTCTGGCATGCGCCGCTGGCCGAGGAGCGTTCGCAGAGATGCTTCTCCTTTAAGGATCTTGATAATGGTCTTTCGAATATGTTCCAGCCGGCGCCGTTCATCAGAGTCGTCGGCGAATTCGCGCTGCAGCACGAATGTGTCCAGCGCGAACCCGTCGCGTGTCGAGGAGATCTGCGCGCCGATGATGTTGGCGCCGGTGGCCGCGCACGAGCCGGCGAACAATGCCAGCAGTCGCGGATGGTTGGGCGCCAGGATCGATAGTTCCGTCATGCCCTTGAAAGCATCGGTGGCGTAGGAAGTGGCCAATTGCTGGCCTGACTGTTCGGCGCCGCGCATCAATTTGGCGTGCTCGACCTGGGTATCGATATCCGTCTTGAGCCAGTAGTCGGAATATTGTCGGTCGACAAAGCTCGCGACATCGGCATCGGCCCAATCCGTCAGGCGGCCGTGCAAGGCCTCCTTTGCACCGGCCTCTCGATCGCTGCGGCTGATCGCGGTGTGACCGCCGGATACGATGACCTCGGTCTCATGATAGAGCTGCCGCAGCAGCTGTCCCTTCCAGCCGTTCCACGTTCCCGGTCCGACTGCGCGAATATCCGCGACGGTCAAAAGCAGCAGAAGCTTGAGCCGTTCCGGCGTTTGCACGACGTCCGCGAAGTCGCGAATCGTTTTCGGATCCGAAAGGTCGCGCCGTTGCGCCACGTCGCTCATCGTTAAATGCTCGCGGATGAGCCAGGCGACCGTGTCAGTTTCAGCTTTGGACAGCCCGAACCGGGGACACAGGTCGCGCGCGATTTCAGCCCCGACAATCGAATGGTCTTCAGGCCGGCCTTTGCCGATGTCGTGCAGGAGGGCGGCGACATAAAGCGCACGACGGTTGTTGATGGAGGAGACGATTTCCGTCGATAGCGGAAGTTCCTCGATGAGTTCACCGTCCTCGATCGCCGTCAGCTGTCCAACTGTCCGGACCAGATGCTCGTCGACCGTAAAGTGGTGGTACATGTTGAACTGCATCATCGAGATGACCAGGCCGAATTCCGGAATGAACCGGCCCAGCACGCCGGCCTCGTTCATCCTGCGCAGGGTGACTTCCGGTGACTTGCGGGACGTCAGGAGTTCCAGAAAAATCCGGTTTGCTTCCGGCGAATTGCGCAGTTTTTCGTCAATCAGTCTGATCGACTGATTCATGCGTCGGATGGCCTGCGGGTGGAAGAACGTGCCGGTCTGCTCCGCCTGCACGAAAATCCGAAACAGATTGAGCGGGTCGCGCTGGAATACATCGTCGTCGGCGATGTTCAGACGATCTTCCTCGATGCGGAATTCAGTGAGTTTGCGAACCTGACGACGCGTCGACCAGTTCAACGGGTTAAGCAACTCCGACAAACGCGGCGCCGCGGCCAGCTGTTGAATTTCGAGATTGGTGCACAGAATTGCAGTCAGCTCCCCGACTTCCTTGGCCACCAGAAAGTAGTGACGCATGAAGCGCTCAACGGCACGTAAACCATGCGCTTCGCGGTAGTTCAAGTTACGGGCAATGATCGGCTGCAGGTCAAAGGACAGTCTTTCTTCCGCCCGTCCGGTTTCGAAGTGGAGGTGACAGCGCACCGTCCACAGAAAGTCCCGGCAGCGCCTGAACGTGCTCGCCTCAGCGGGTGTAAATGTTCCGTCGGCAACCGTCTCTTCGCCAACACCGCTGCCGTGCACGTATTTGCTCAGCCAGTGCAGCGTGTGAAGATCACGCAGGCCGCCCTTGCCGTCCTTGACGTTCGGTTCCACCAGATACCGACTTTCCCCGGTTTGTCGGTGTCGCTGGTCGCGTTCTTCCATCTTCATCGCGATGAATTCGCGCGCAGACCCTTGAACCACTTCGCTTTGAAATCGCCGCTGGAAGTTCTCGAACAGTTTCTGATCGCCCAGCAGGCAACGCGAGTCGAGCAGCGACGTGCGGATGGTCGAGTCCGATTTGCTGAGCGACATGCACTGGCTGACGGTGCGCGTCGCATGACCAACTTTGAAACTCAGGTCCCACAGCATGTAAAGGATGTACTCGGCGACGCTCTCGATCCACGGAGTTTGTTTGTAGGGCAGCAGAAATAGAAGATCGATGTCGGAGCCCGGCGCCAGCATCCCACGTCCGTAGCCACCTGTCGCGACGATGGCCATTTGTTCGTCATCGGAGGAGTTCGCTGTCGCGAAGTAAATGTGATGGGTGGTGTAGTCGAAAATCAGTTTGATCAGTTCGTCCTGGAAATGAGCCAGCCCCCTGGCACAGGCTGCACCGTTTCCGTCGAGCAGAAGTTGCGCGCGGGCGCATTGGCGTGCTTGTGCCACCAATTCCTTCAGCCGCTTCAGCACGGCCGGCCGGCACGCGTCGGCGCTGGCACCGGATCGGAAGATGGCGGATAGCTCCTCGCGCAGCACGGGCGGATCGAAGTACGGAGGAGTCGTCTGGTTGAGGGCGTCCATAGCCACCTATTCGGATTCGTCTCTCGCGATGTCCTTCAAACGATACACCAATTCGAGCGCCGACCGAGGCGTTAATTCGTCCGGGTTAATCGCCTCAACGGCTTCGCGTAGCGGCGAGGCTAGTGGCTCTTCGACAGGAGATGCAGCGGCGAAGAGCGGTAGATCATCCAAAGCCGCGGCACCCTTGCCTGCGATCTGTTCGGACTCCAGCGTGCGAAGGACTTCGCCGGCGCGCGACGTAACCGCCTCGGGCAGGCCGGCGAGGCGCGCAACATGGATGCCATAGGAGCGATCCGCGGCACCCGGCTTGACCTTGTGCAGGAACACGATCTCGTCTTTCCATTCTTTGACGTCGACGGTGACGTTGGCAACCTCGACCAGCCTGTCCGAGAGGCTTGTCAGCTCATGATAATGGGTTGCAAAGATCGCCCGGCATTGATTGACGTCATGGAGATGCTCGACCGTCGCCCAGGCAATTGACAAACCGTCGAAGGTGGCGGTGCCGCGGCCGATTTCGTCGAGAATGACGAATGAACGCTCCGTGGCCTGGTTCAGAATGCCCGCGGTTTCCACCATCTCGACCATGAATGTGGAGCGTCCGCTGGCGATATCATCTGATGCGCCGACGCGTGAGAACAGCCGGTCAACAATGCCGATATGGGCTGACTGCGCAGGGACGTAGGCGCCCATCTGCGCCATCAGGGCGATCAGCGCGTTCTGGCGCAGGAACGTCGACTTGCCGGCCATGTTGGGCCCGGTAACCA
>JBPCWB010000407.1:0-4654 GCA_051009955.1 Hyphomicrobiaceae bacterium
CTTCGCACGCGACCGTATGCGTTTCGAGCAGCAGCTCGTACGCCGGCTCGCTGATCGCCTTGATGAGATCCGCACGCTTGAGATTGATGTCTGAATTGCAGATCACAGGCCCCCAGGGCCAAGAAACGCGTGCCTTCTTCACGATCTTGTCGAGTTGCTCTTTGCGCCACGACTTCGTGATGTTGCAGGCGATATCCTTACCGGTCTTGCGGGCGCGGAACGCGCTGCAGATCTCGATCTTGCAGGCCTTGCGTCCCTCGCGTTCGGCAATTTCCGCAGGTGTGAGCTGAGCCGACCGGGGCTTGGTGTCCTGTGCTCTGGCTGTGACCGCACCAAGGTCAAGGCAGCCAATTCCGAATATACCGGCAGCGAGAATGCGACAGACCTGACTTAACATTGATGCAGCTTCCCTAGTTCGGAGTGACAGAGACCGCTCGGCAACGTTATCGATCCGGACCCGAACAACATTGTGACGAACCATACCCAATCGTATGCCAATTGCGTGCTAGGAAGCAGCAGTCGAATGGAATGTTGCTCAAGTCAATGCGGTTCGGCGCGTGGCCGGACCAAAATTGTGAACGCTGGTCCTGCCTTGGGTCACGCGTGGATGGCCTTGCGAGTGAGCAGCTTGCGGCGAATTGGATTCGTGGTTAATGGCGTAATGCCGCCAATCACTTTGTCTTAGCGACGTGACGTGCACGTTGACTGCAGAGTCACCAGCAAGCTAGATGCGACGATTGCATGTCTGTCGATTAGCCGAACGTATATTCAGCGTGCCGATCCCAACGATGCTGAGAATGCGATCGGTGACTGAGATGATCGTATGATTGGGTTGGACATTGGCAATTCCGGCAGGTCGGTCAGCCTGCTCAGATCGACCGAAAATCGGAAAGGTGTGCCGAGATATGGATTTCTGTCTGGACCGCCCAAGAAGCTCGCGTGAGCGTTCCTCGCATCACTATTGCTTTGGTTGCCGATGGTCACAACTATGGTCCGCGCTTGTTCTCATGCTGTCCGCGGTGTTTATTGCGGCGACCCCTGTCAGCGCCGGACAATCTGGCAGTGACGTGATCGAAAGTGCCCGGAAATCCTGCTACGACCTCGAGAACGGTCAGTTGAGTACGACCGACAACGCCATTTCAAGAATTGATCTGACGGGAAATGGACAACTGGATGAGATTGTCGACTCCTGCCAATTTACGTGCTCGACGGCGGCTTCGCTGTTCCAGGGTACGGGTGGCTGCCTCGTTTCGATTGTCGCCAATAAGAAAGTGACCGAGTTTATTGCGAAGGGATGGAAGGTCGTCACTTGGGGGAAGCAACCCATTCTTCTGCTCGCCGTTCACGGAAGTGAGTGCGGCGGGACGAATTTGCGGCGTTGCTATCGAGCCGTCGTGTGGAGTGATGGCGGTTTCCAGACGACCAACGAGAAGCCCAGATAGTCTTTGCGACCAAGGAGTCCGGCATATTGTCAGGCAAACGTCGGATTTGTCTCGGCTTCGCAGAAGCGTGCCAATGGATGTGAGCGCGAGTTAAGTTACGCGCCAAGGTCGGTTTGTTGCGGGCGACAGTGCTGGAAGCTGCGCTCAGACCTTGTCATTGCCTCGATAGTCAATATGCTTGATTTGGCGAACCGCTATGCACCCACAGATTGGATCGGCATCAGCCTCGAACGGGAGTCGAAGGTTTGCTTGCTAGCGAAGCAATCGACTGCAGTGCATAGTCCGCGTAACACAAGGGAGGAAACGGAGAATGGTGAGAAGTTCAGTGATTGCGGCGGGCGTTGCGATGCTGGCCGTTTCAGTGACGTCGGCCATGGCCCAGAAAGTCAAGGTTGGGTTCATGGCGACACTCGAGGGCACATATACTGTGCTGGGCCAGGACGGCAAGCGTGGCTTCGATGTTGCTTTAAAGAAGTTCGGCAACAAGGCCGGTGGCCGCGACATCGAAGTGATCATCGGTGCCACTGACGCGAGCCCGGAGAGTGCTCTGCGGGCGGTGCGCAAGCTCGTCGAGCAGGACAAGGTCGACTTCGTCGTTGGGCCGCTGTCCGGTTCTGAAGGCATTGCCTTACGCGACTACGCCAAAACCCAGCCCCAGGTAACCATCATCAATGGTATCTCCGGTGCCCAAGAAACGACATTTGTTGACCCTGCTCCAAACTTCTTCCGTTTCAACATGGATGGTGCACAGTGGGGCGCCGGGCTCGGCGAATACGTCTACAACACCAAAGGCTGGAAGACCGTTGCGACGGTCGCCGAGGATTACTCGTTCGCTTACACGAATTTCCTTGGTTTCGCGCACGGCTTCTGCAAGGCGGGCGGCAAAATAACGAACCGTCAATGGGTGCCACTCGGAACGAAGGATTTCGCTTCGATCATTGCGTCGTTGCCGGACGATGTTGATGCGATATATCTTGGCCTCGGTGGCGGTGATGCCGTCAACTTCCTAAACCAGTATCAGCAGGCCGGTGGCGACGCCAATCTGATCGGTGGAACGATCATGGTCGATGGCACGGTTTTGTCCGCCAAGGGTTCTGCGAAGAAGGCGCTGATCGGAACTCCGTCGTCCGGTCCGCAGGCCGACACCTGGGATAACCCGAAGTGGAAGACCTTCGTTAAGGCCTATCAGGATGCTTTCCCGCCGGAGAAGCGTTTTCCCAGCCCATCGCTGCTCGCAACTGGTTACTACAACTCGGCAACAGCGGCATTCACGTGCATGGACAAGATTGGCGGTGATCTCTCTGACGGCCATAAGAAGTTTCGACAGTGTCTCGCAAGCCTCGAATTGGATGCCCCAAATGGCAAGATCAAACTCGATGGCAACCGTCAGGCGATTGGCTCGAACTTCGTGACCGAAGTCGTGTCCATGCCTGATGGCACACTGCAGAACAAGCTGGTCAAGAAGATTGACAACGTAACCCAGACTCTCGGCCAGGACGAAGCGGCCTTCCGCAAACTTGGTTTGCCGTCGCGCGATATCGTGCAGTGCAAATAAGCCCGATGTGAGGGTGCACGATCCGTCGCGATGGTGCACCCGAATCACAGATTCAGGGCCAATCCATGACCTGACTAGAGCGGCGGGTGCAACACGAGCACCCGCTGCCCCACCGTCATGCCGGTGGAATTCTCGCTGCGAGATGATGTCCTCAGCGCCAGATTCGACGGTAGCGCCAGCAGAATGTGCGACGAGGCGGACTGTTCAAATGGATCTTTGTGTTACGTGTGATTCGCAGATAACTTGCGGGGCGACCTAAACCGAAAGATCGTTGCATGCGGGACTTCTTCGAACGCAGGCCGCTGTGGTCGCTGATAATCTTCCTGATCATTGCGGTCGTCGTCTGGGCGATTTTTGCGTCTTGGCCCGCATGGTTGACCGGTCTGATTGGCCGCAAGAAGGTCTTTTTAAATGCGTTGCTGAACGGCATTACGCTCGGCGCGCTGTATTTTCTGGTGGCCAGCGGCTTCACTCTGATCTTCGGCTTGATGAAGAACGTCAATCTGGCCCACGGCTCGCTGTATATGCTTGGTGGTTACCTGGGCTATGAGATTGCCGAGGCAACCGGCCTCTGGATCCTGGCGTTTGTCGTTGCGTTCATTGCGGTTGGTGCGCTGGGCGTGGCGCTGCAATACGTGGTGTTCCGACGGATGGAGGGTGAAGACCTTAAGCAGACCCTTGTAACGATCGGGATTTCGATTGTTCTGGCCGATCTCATGCTGTGGATCTGGGGCGGCGATTTCTATCAAATCCTGACGCCCGAAGTACTTTCAGGACCAGTCCAATTGCCGATCGTTACGGCGGTCAAGAGCAGTGGGCAACTGGTCTATCTGAAATATCCTGTGGTGCGACTGGTGATTCTGGTCGCCGCTGTGGCCATCGGAATTGGCATGTGGCTGGCGTTGAATCGGACCCGCATCGGTATGTTGATTCGCGCTGGCGTTGATGATCGGGAAATGCTCACTGCGACGGGTGTTCGTATCCAGCGCGTGTTCGTATTGGTGTTTGCCTTTGGCGCGGGTCTTGCCGGTCTCGCCGGCGTCGTCGGCGGAACATTTCAATCACTCGCACCCGGTGAAGACATTCGGTTCTTGCTGGCGTCTCTCGTGGTCGTGATTGTCGGAGGGATGGGTTCGATTCCCGGTGCCGCATTGGGGGCTCTTATCATCGGTCTCGCGGAACAATTCGGCTCGGTCTATTTCCCGACCTACGCGGTCGTGCTCACATTTCTGATCATGGTGTTGGTGCTGGCGTTCCGGCCGCAAGGCTTGATTGCGAGCGGGCGCTAACGCGATGGCCACGATTGGACACAGCGCCACGAACCTGAGTGCAGGGCAGGCTGTGGTTCCGTGGTGGAGCCTATCACGCATCCCGCCGGCGTACTGGGTGGTTGGTGCCATCTTATTATTGGTGCCGGCGGTCGCCAGCGACTTCATCATGTTCCAGATCTTTGGCTGGGCCTACATCCTCGGCATGATTGCATTGTCGCTGATGTTTCTTGCCGGCTACGGCGGCATGGTCAGTCTGGTGCAGATGACGGTCGCCGGCGTCGCCGCATACATGACAGCTATTCTTGGGACCAGCGCGATTACGACGATCTCGCTTGGCGGGCCGTGGTGGCTGGTGGTGCCCATTGCCATCCTTATTGCGACGCTGT
>JBPCWB010000408.1:0-3010 GCA_051009955.1 Hyphomicrobiaceae bacterium
CCGGCGAACATGCCGCGAATGCGAGCCATCGGATAGTCCCGCTGAAACCGTGGCGATGCCTTGCCATGGAGGATTGCAAAGTTGCGCTCCTGACAGGCGTTGTTGAACGTCACGATCTGCTCGTAAATCAGCGCCACCATCAGCTTCTTTGACCGTTCGCTGAGTTGCGGCGACTCCCGCCCCGAGTCGGTCGAGGCCGCCAAGGGCTCGGGCGGCGACAGTGCCTGGGGACCGGCCAGCGCACTGCAAGGTGCAGCCATTGCGACAAAGCCGAGCATCAACCACCGGCGCATCAATTCGGTGCCCCGCCGATGCTGTGTCTCTATTGTGTATGCCGTCACTGGAGCTCCCGCTTCCGGATGTCTGTCGCGACATCGCCCCGCCCATCCATCTAACTTTAGACGGATTATCTGCAGGCGTGAGCACGGAATCCAAACCGGGGGACCAGGTTGGCCAACGATTGCACATGTCATCCACACGCGGCCCACAATCTGCGGTCCGCCTAAATGCCCGTCGTTTCGGAGTTCGGCCGACACGCCCAAAAGTGCACTGGACAATTGTTTAGGGTGCCTTCGCCACACCGCGTTAGTTGGGTGTCGACGGCAGTCTTCCAATTGTCGTTAGAACGGTATGGCAGCCGAGCGGCGCACAATAGCTGCTAGCCCTCACGAATCGGTCTACCAACTGAGTTCTAAGTACGCACATCAGACGATATGGGCTGTTCTTGAATCGAAGCACGCCGTTTCGATGATCGTCTGACTATTGAAATATATCGAACGTGTCAAAAATAGCACTTCGGATAGAACGATCTAATTGATTGATAGTAAACAGTTAAATTGGTTGTTTGCGACCTTAGGAATAAGCCGACACCCAAAAAAGCAACTTGCAGTTGATATCCAAGCTTCATAATAGTTTCAGCGTGCTGATCAATTGCTAGAGCGCCTGTGTCCATTGACCGATGCCCGCATCGGCAAGTTGAGCAGCGATGCCTCATGAGCGGATCAAGGCACACACGGCGGCGACGCTGATTGACGATCAAAGATGATCGAAGATCCGGTCGCCAGACATGACAAGGTGACGTCGGGCGCTTCCGACAATCATAGGCCGAAAAGGTCGGCAACCGGCATCGCAGGAGCGGTGCGGGATCGGGTGAGTTGCGCTCTAGGACGATGAGGGACTGCTGTGATTGCGACGAAAACATCTGCTGCTTTCGCAATCGGTTTTGCTGGCCGATTTAATGCCGGAGTTACAATCGGCGCGATCCGTGAAATAGCGCAACTACTTGGCCGGCCAGCCAACGCCCTCCTTGTCAGCTCATCAGTTGCGCTGATGTTTTGCTGGTCATCCGACGCCATGGCAGCGAAATTTGAGAGCACATGCCCGGTCCCGCCGGACCGGAGCGAAGATTCCGGTTTGGCTCGCTCGGGCAGCCTGCGCGACGGGACAAGCGACAGCAAAACTCGGTTCGTCCGCTGCTCAACGGGGAGCGGACTGGGGACCGGCGCGGTTGAGGTCAGAAAGATCGTGGTTGATGGTACGAATACACCGATTTCACCGCATAAGACTTTTCGGTTTAACGGTCCGCACGGGCCATTCAGCATCAATCCATCAAGCGATCCCGGCCCCGAAATCATCGCATACCCGCCAGCCACTACGGGCTTTTCGATCACCGAAACAGTGCCCACCGGCTACCGTCTCGACGACGTCACCTGCAAGCGCAACGACACAGGCGATACCGTCGGCAGCGAAATTGCCGACGGCATCTCTTTGGTCCCGATCGCTGGCGTTCGCATCCGTTGCACCTTCAGAAACAGACTGCGGACCGGCAAAGTGGAGGTCAGCAAGCGCGTGATCGACGGCCAGGACGAACCGATCACACCGGATCAGACCTTTAGGTTCAACGGTCCAAACGGCGCATTCAGCATCAACCCGGCGAGTGACCCCGATCCCGAAGTCATCGCCAACCTGTCCGTCGCCTCCGAGATCTCGATCACCGAGGTCGTGCCCGCAGGTTACGATCTCGATGATGTCAGATGCAGACGCAGCGACACCAATGACACCGTCGGCACAGACATCGCGGCCGGCGTATCACTGACCCCGATCGATGGCGTCCTCATTCGCTGCCAATTCACGAACAGGCGCGCCACCGGAACCGTCAGGGTCAGCAAGCGCGTGATCGACGACCAGGACGCGCCGATCGCGCCGGACCAGACCTTCACGTTCAGCGGTCCGAACGGCGAATTCAGCATCAACCCGGCCCGTGATCCCAGCGTCGAAGTCATCGCCAATCTGTCCGTCACCTCCGAGATCTCGATCACCGAGAGCGTCCCCGCAGGTTACCATCTCGATGATGTCAGATGCAGACGCAGCGACACCAATGAAACCGTCGGCACAAACATCTCGGACGGCGTGTCACTGACCCCGATCGATGGCGTTCTCATCCGCTGCCAATTCACGAACAAGCGCGCTACCGGTACCGTCAAGGTCAGCAAGCGCGTGATCGACGGCCAGGATGGGCCAATCACGCCGGACCAGACCTTCACGTTCAATGGTCCGAACGGCCCGTTCAGCATCAATCCAGCGAGTGACCCTAGCCCCGAAGTCATTGCCAACCTGTCCGTCACTTCCGAGATCTCGATCACCGAGGTCGTGCCCACAGGTTACGATCTCGATGATGTCACGTGCAGACGCAGCGACACCAATGAATCCGTCGGCACAGACATCGCGGACGGCGTGTCACTCACCCCGATCGATGGCGTCCTCATCCGCTGCACCTTTACCGATCGCCTCCGCACAGGGTCGATTGACGTTCACAAAGAATCGATCGGCGGGGACGATGCATTCGACTTCACTGTGACCGGCCAATCCAATTTCGAACTCAGGCATGGCGGTCACCGGACCTTCGAAAACCTCGCACCAGGTGTCTATCTGATCGAGGAAGTCGACCTGCCAGAGGGATGGCGTCTCAAGCAGGTTTCATGCTCTGACGGTGGGACGCGCACTGACAACG
>JBPCWB010000409.1:0-3755 GCA_051009955.1 Hyphomicrobiaceae bacterium
AGCGATATACGCTCTTTGCCCATCCTACATGGGGCTTGATGTGAGCTTGAGGGGCTAGTCGCGAGAACCCCGCAAGCGAAACGCCATCAATTGTTTCAATGAGCTTTGCCGTCCGAGGACATTTTTCGCAAGCACCCTCAATTCGGTTGCCGGCAGCGATCAAGCCATAGACCGACCATCCCTCGCCATGCATGCTCTGTTGCACCCATGGATCAAATGACTCGTGCGGGAGCGCCTCGAATTCATCACGGATTTGTTGCCAGTTGGTTTCCAGGTTGGAAGCGAAGGTGAACTGGGAAGGATCAAGAAACAACCGAGTTGCTCCTACGTTGCAATTTGTCCAAAGCCACCGAGATGTAAATGCCTTCATAGACAATATGATGGCCGCGTTGAGTCATTATGCAAAGACTGCTCCCGAGGCCCGGCATGACCGAGTACGGCTCATGTTTCGCGCTAAGCGTGCTCAGACCAAGTTGTTATCGCGAGGGCCACAAGGCGACCATCGAGGGGGCGATCGATCTTTGACGGCAATCCCGCAAGCGCAGGCGAATTCAATCGGCCTTGCAGCCCAATATTGAAGCGACTGCAACGCGCATTCGGACGTCAATTCGGCCGATCCTTGCACGAGCCACAGAGGTGATGGCACACTCTCTAGCCGTCCATATCCTGCGTGACCTCAGAGTAGCTAAACTCGCCAAACAGGATCTTGTCATCAAAAAGTATATGGTCACGGCATGCCGAGTACGGGCCAAGGTCTCGTTCATGTATTGGGCGGTTTCTGGCGGATACGCGCTACGAAAGCGGATTGAGAACTTGCTTGATACCCGCCCGCGCCGGCCAAAGGTTGGCCTCATCAGTCGTCTGTTGGGGAGGAGAAGCAGCAAATGCCTGAATCACGGTCCATGAATAATGAGCGGGATGCGCCACTCCCAGATTCGATCGCAGCCCTTGAGCATTTGACAGGATCGTCGCGAGGCTCGGTTTCCTGGCTCCACGACACTCGCGTAGACGTCTTTCTGGATGCCGGACTATTGTCTTTATCAACGGCCGAGAAGATCTCCGGCGTGGCGACGCTTGTCGCCAGGTTCCGCCACAAGGAAACGACATATGAGATCGAGGCGCCGTCTGGTCAATCAATCTGGGTGAATGGGAACCAGGTCGAGAAAAAGTTGCTTTCGCACGGCGATGTTGTCGAGTTTGGTGAGACGGGGCCACTTTCTCGTTTCAGGCTTTACGATGCCAATCACAAGATGAACTGGACGATCGATCAGATCTTCGGCGATTGCTTCGCCTATTTCCGAACAAGTCGTAAACCGTTGGTCTCACGTCTCTACTGCGCGGTTCGGGACGTGCTTCGCCGGCTCGTATTGGAGACATCGATCGTCTTCCGTTTGACTGTCGTTCTTGCACTGATTGGACTTGCGGCCGTCAGTTATCAGCAGTGGCGATTGAGCGAGCAACTCGAGCTAGCGATCGCGCAGCGTGCCGGGGAACTTGAAGGTATAGCGACAGCTCTGGCGCGCGCGCGCGACGAGGCATTGCGGCCAAGTGATCTCGTCGAGCTGCGTAATGAACTCGGAGTGCGTGTTACGTCCAATCTTGAACGTCTCGAAGCGTTGGAGCGACGCTCGCGTGCCGGGACGGAGGTCGTCGCCAATGCCGCAAGTTCCGTCGCGTTCATCCAGGGTGCTTATGGGTTGAAGGAGGCCTCGACGAACCGCATGTTGCGTCAGGTCGTCGGCAAGGACGGCATTCCACTCACGAACCCGAGGGGGCAACCGCTTGTCTCCTTTGAGGGCGATGGTCCGGTTGCCGAGATCGAGTTTACCGGGACAGGTTTTGTGGTGGACGGCGGTACGCTAATCACAAATCGTCACGTGGCCCAACCCTGGGTAACCGAGGCGCGTTCGAAGGCTTTGGCCGCGCGAGGTCACCAACCCGTACTGCAGAAATTGATCGCCTATCTGCCCGGGAAGGAGAAACCGTTCGCGCTCGAGCTCATCGGTGTGAGTCAAGACGCTGACCTCGCCGCACTCAGGCTGAGCGCAGGGGCGCGCATTTCCAATGCTCTCAGATTGGCTCCTGTGGCTCCAAAGGCCGGTCAGGGAATTATATTAATGGGTTACCCCACCGGCCTGCGTTCGATGTTGGCGCAGTCGGGAGGGACATTCATCAAGAAATTACAGAACGATGGTGACCTCAATTTCTGGAATGTCGCCGCGCGTCTCGCCACGGATCGCCTCATTTGGCCCCTGGCCAGCCGCGGAATCGTTGGCAAGGTTGGCGAGGTCGCAATCGTGTACGATGCCGAAACGACGCATGGTGGAAGCGGCGGGCCAGTGCTGAATCTCCAGGGTGAGGTTATTGCAGTTAACACGGCCATTCTTCCTGATTTTGGCGGTTCTAATCTTGGCATTCCCGTTGAAAAAGTTCGCGCACTGCTCAAGCAGTCCGAGAGTTGAATAGCAGCGGATCCGCAGCCTAACCGGCAGAACCTCCGTGAAAACTCAATGGCAGACCTCACCGGTTGAAATGACGACTTCCGCATTTCCCAGCGAGCGGACATCCAGAGGCATTTGCCCGAAGTTTCAGTTGGGCCGGCGGCAGTCAAACAGATGGCATGTTGCAATCAGGACCAGGCGGAGGCACGATCAAGTTCGGCAGAGTGTTCGTTACCACTCCAATCGCCATGTCATTCGTTGTTTGGGCGGGCCCAAACACCCGGTTCAATTGTATGCACCGCCATGAACGAATTGAACTCTCGGGCATTATTGCGAACGCGCATGATCTGCGCTTCGGTCTTGGTTTGATCGGAATATTTGCAGCGCTCGCGCTTTACACTGTCTTGATCCAATGGTTTCTCGATTGGAGATCGGGTTCCGGCGGGTTATGGGAATACTTTGCTGTCGTCGTTGCAATTTGCGTCACACTCTATGTGCTGGAAGCCGCACGTTCGCGCCCGTCGGTGAACAGCCTGCTAGCGCTGATTGCCTTCGGTGTCGCCCTCATTGCGCTGCTGCTGGTAGTCGCCAGCGCATTCAACGCAATGATCTGGGTCGCGCTCGCCTGCGTCTATGCATTGGTCCCGCCCGTTTGGGGCGGCATCCGGTTACGCCGGCAGTTTCGACACATCGATGTGCGGCCGTTTCCGCGATCATTCGCGGACTGGTTCCAGGTCTACGTGTGCCAACGAAAGCCGAGAGCGATCTGGAGCGCCATGTATTATCTGGCCGAGGCCGCTCTTTTGTGGCTCGGAATTATCCTCGTACTTTGGCAACTTGAGATTGCCAGCGCGACTGCCGATACCGGGAGTGGTGCGGCCGTCTACGCGAGCCAATTCTTCGTATATCTATCGGGTGTTTTGAGTTTTTTGGTCTACCGTGGCTCTTTCTCCAAATTCCTTGTCGCGGCTAGCGTCGATGCGCGAGACTTGATCCAGTACGATAGGCGCCCACCGGTTGTCCTCTTGCGGGAATTTGGAGCCGATGCAATCCAAATACGGCCAAGAATACCGTTTCTGCCGCGACCGGACGTGCGCGTGCGCCGCATGTCTTCCTCTGGAGTGCCGGTCGAATACAGCAAGGTACACCTCGAACAGGTGATCGCCGGTGAGATGAGCCGCATTGGACCAATGATCGCCATTGGTGAGCCCGGCGAAGCAGTTCCAAAAATTGGCGCATCACGCGCCTACTTTTCCGACGACGATTGGCAGACGGGCATTGCCCAATGGATAGAGGCCGCCTCAGTCATTGTCG
>JBPCWB010000410.1:0-2900 GCA_051009955.1 Hyphomicrobiaceae bacterium
TCGATTAACCAACACGCGGGAGAAACCATGTGGATCTGAGGTTCCAGCCTGTGATTGAGGCAGCCAAGCGCGGAGACCTCAAAGCGTTTGAGTCAATACTCGATGCCAATCCGGCGCTTCTCACGGAGCGCTCATCAGTAAGCCATCCATCGCTTGCGCAATTCGTCGTGGTGGACGGTGGGCTGGGATCGATTCCACGGCCGCTCGAATTTCTGGATGCACTTTTGCGGCGCAACGTGACTCCTGACAGCGTAATCGTAGCTGCAGCAAGCGTAAACGCCGGAACAATCGTCGATGCTCTCATCGAAGCGGGCGCGAGCGTTGAAGCCGGCGCTCCCTGGACACCTCTCGAGGAGGCGCTCTATTGGCAGCACCGGCCGCTTGCACACCATCTCATCAAACAACACAACGCCAAGGTTTCTTCGCTGCGCGCTGCCGCCGAGCTCGGACGGCTCGATTTGATGGAAGCTTGCTTTGGCGTCGACGGGGCGATAACGCCAGCCGCCGGAGAAGTCGTCTATCCCTTTGGTTCGGTATGCGCTGAGGCAGGCGCCATTCTCAATCAAGCGTTGTTCCTCGCGCTGAGAAATCGCCAATTCGTTGTTGCCGACGCGCTGCTGAGGCGCGGCGCGAATCCAAACACGATCGTCATGGGCCACCATGAGCACTGCGCACCATTGCATCAGGCGGTCTATTTGGATGACGAAGAAATGGTCGACTGGCTCTTGTCGCGCAGGGCACGAACAGACGTCATTGATCCGCGATTCAATGGCACACCGATCGACTGGGCCAGGCACTTCGACCGCACAGCTATACTCAAGCGACTGGAAGAAGCGACGCCTTGAGGGTCGCTGTTCACCGAATTGGTCGGAGCCTTGCCCAGAGTTGGATCACAGCCCGCCTTGAGCAGTCGATTTATCTGCCTTGCGATTCACCCATAGGAACGGACGTACTGGGCCAACATGATTATCGAGGCTACGGGCCACATACTGCAGCTCGCCGGACATCACACGAGCTATCGAGAGTTTCGGCGCATAGCCACAGCGGCCATACCACGCGACCGTCAGCAGCGTGATGCTTGTGGTGTCCGACTACGGATCGTCAGCCCAGCGCCAATTCCGCAAGCGTCCACGTTGAAGACGTCTAGCTCCGGCAATCTTCGAATGACCAAGCAGGGGCGCAATTGCGTATCAGCCAGACCTGCTTAGTGTGCCATAAGTACCGGCAAGCTTAGCTCACTCATGACCTCTTGAGTTGTGCCGCCGAAAATGAGCTGTCGCCAGGACGGACGGCCATATGCGCCCATGACCAGCATGTCGCCGCCCAGTCGGCGGGCCGTTTCCTGAAGCGAAAGACCTGTGTTTCCGGCTTGATCGGTGAATGGCACAACTTCTACGTTTGTATTGTAATAGCCAAGATACTCGGCAAGGTCGGTTCTCGGGCGTCTCGTAACACTCGGCATTGCGTCACGATCCTCGCCGATGACCGCAACGACTTTGTCAGCCCGGCTGATCAACGGAAGGGCGCCGTGCACCGCAGCCGCGGCCTGCCGGCTGTTGTTCCAGGCGACGACGATGCACTGTCCGATTTCCGCAAAGTCCCCAGTCCTGGGAACAATAACCGTGGGGGTTCCGCAGGCGATCGCACATTCTTCGGCAGAGTCATTGCCAATCCTGTCAAACCCAGTTCGTGAGTGCTCTATGACAACGAGATCATGGCACCTGCCTGCCAGACATAATAGCTCGTGCGCGTCGCCTTCTCCGACATCGAATTCGGACTTCAATCCCGCGTCAGCACAGGCCTCCAGGAATCGGGCTCTTGCCTTGTCGATTTGCACAGCATCACGCGATTCAGCCTCGCGGACGGCCGGATGATCGTCGTGCAACATCAGCTTGAGCATGGCGAGCTCCCGCGTCGTGAAGAGACCAGTCAGCTTCGCCTCAAGCTTCCGCGCAAGTCCGATTGCAGCATCGATCGATGGCGTCCAATCGATGTAGGCGTTGAGATGAACGAGGATGGAATTCATGGTCCTCATAGCTCCTCTAGCGGTGCCCGGTCAGCAGTTGGAAGCGAGTCAATACGTCGGAGCAATTCGAATACGTTGATCCATGTCAATTGATAGAAAGACACAATGAACTAAGAACGCTGCAACTCGTACACGAACAGATACAAACAGAGGCCAACGCATGCTCAGCAAGCCCATGCTCACGGTCCACGAGGTCTCGGACCTACTCAAGATCAAAGAGGCCACCGTGCGACGATGGATAAAGAACAAGCAACTCGCGGCCGTCGAGTTCAATCGCGAATATCGGGTCGCACGGAAGCATCTGGAGCAATTCATCTCCGCGCGCTTGACCATCGATCCGGAAGCCCGCTGTGACGGCAATTCGAACGCCGTGCAATAGAACGCCGAGCCGTCGACCGGAAGCAAGACGCTTCCATCGGCGAGGGGCAGCTGTCATCGCTCAGCGTCACCTCACTCGCGACCGCTGCCTGGTCGCATGAGATGGAAATCACAAATGCAACGTTTAGTTATGGCGACCGATTTGTCGGTTCGTTCGGACCGCGCCCTGCAGAGGGCATTCGTATTGGCACATGATCTGGGTCTTCGACTCTCAATCGTGCATGTCGTAGACGACTCCCTGCCAGAGAATGTGGTGGAACGGCAGGAACTTGCGGCAAAGGAAGCGATCAACGCGCATCTTGCCGCTCTGGAAACAGCATCGGCAACGCCTCACGACGTGCAAATCTTGCGTGGACAGGACTTTGCGGAACTTGTCAGCGTTGGCAATCGAACAGAAGCGGATCTTTTGGTTCTGGGTGACCACCGCCACACGCTTATCGACATGTTCAGAGGCACGACGGTCGAACGTGTCGTACGCTACGGCGACCTTCCCGTA
>JBPCWB010000411.1:0-5869 GCA_051009955.1 Hyphomicrobiaceae bacterium
AGACCGATGACCTGGCAGTCCTCATAGGACGATTCGAACCCTGGCCAGGCGTCGGCGCACAACTGCAGGAATTCATCCCATTTGGCCTCGGACGTGCGAAACAACCGAAAGGCATAGTTGCCTTGGCGCCCAGGCGGCATGTCTGACTCTGGACGCAGCGTCGGTGACATCGGCCAGCATTGGTGATCGACGATATCGCCATTCACAGACAAACAATCAGAAAATCTCTGGCCATCGAAACCAGACGACGGCCACGTCGTGATCACATTCAACTCATCGCGTGGTCGCCCGATCTGACTCCGCCAGATTCCATAGAGACGGCCACCAACATTCTCGGATTCCCGGGTCGCGCCGCCGAGCGCATCACTAACCGCCTGCCATGCGCGTGGCTGGGTTTGGATACGGTGATGCACATAAAGCCTCGTCATATCCGCTTCTCCTGCATCACCAAATGGCATCCGTTATCAGGCATGTTGGCATGGGGCCACCGGAACACCAGCGCTGCCGACGCGCGTCGCCACACCGATACGCATCGCCCCAAAACACTCCGGCGCTAGACATCCCAACTGGCGGGCAGGTCAACCGCACCGCGGAACGCCCAACCGACAATTCGAACGGAATCAACATCGTCGAGCCTCAGATTTTTCAAGGTCGCAAAGATCATTGGAAGCGCAACGTCCGCAACCAGTGTGCGGGAGGCCGCCGCACCGGCGCAATAGTGTGGCCCGGCACCAAACGCCACACTCTTTTGTGTGTCCCGTCGAATATCAAAGCGTTCGGCGTGTTCGAAGTGGGCTTCGTCGCGGTTGGCAGATCCAAACATAAGAAACACGCGGTCGTCAGGTTCAAATGTCACTTCACCATAGCGGTAGGGCTGCGCGACTCGTCTTGGCGACATCCCGATCGGAGAAATCCAACGGCAATACTCTTCGAAGGCCTGCTGCCATGAGGCCTCGCCTGTGCCGATCATGTCCAGTTGATCGGGATGTGTGAGAAGGGCCCAGATGCAACCAGCGATAGCGTCACGCGGCTCATTCTGGCCACCGGATATCGTTAGCTTGATGTTCGCCCGCACGGCATCGAGGTCCATGCCGCCAAGGAGCATGGTGGACAGAAGGCTGCGGTCGGGGGTATTTCGCACGACGAGCAGCATGTCATCGATCGCCGCATCGATGTGCGACGTCGCCTCCCGGCAACGCTGTTCGACCGCGGGATTTCCAATGTAGTTGGCAATGCCGTCGATCATCGCCTGGCTCCAGGCGTCCATCTGCTGATAGGTAATGTTGGTCAGGCCCGTGATGAGCTTGAGTGCCTCGCCTGAGACCGGTAACGCGAATTGTGCAACCAGATCAGCGGTTCCGGCAGGATGCATCGCGTCAAGAATGCGGCGGGTGTGCGTCTCCAACTGCGTTTTCCAAACCTCACGTACGGCCCTGGGGGACACGGCCGGAAAAAACATCTGTCGCTCGGCCATGTGCGCATCGCCATCTTTGCGCATCATGTTTTGGCCCATCAGCGTGGTCATCAACCCGCCGGGTTGTTCGGACGAGAACACGGCAACGTTTTTTTCACACACAAAGATGTCGTCACGCCGGGTGATTAGCGTCGCGCCCAATTCCGGGACGTGCGCAATCGCAGTTTCGCGTCGCATGCGCGCCAGATCCGGATAGGGGTCGGACCCGAACTGTTTGACATCAATCGAATAGACGGGCGCATCGGACATCTGGTGTTTCGCTGTGTTCTGAGATCCACAAGTTCGGCAAGGCGCCGTCGATGACCACCGTTGCGGTTGGCCCTCGCATTCCAAGATCCGGCAGACGTTAACTGATGCACAAACCAACAGGCAATGCCGATCGTCCGCATCATCACCGGGAATACGGGCTCATCACATCCTGATTACGCAATGTTCACCTTATTCCGGTAGTCAGGTCTCTTGCGGGCATAGCTGCGCATGATGCGTCTGCTGCCGAGGAATGACACCTTTCCCGTCAACTGCGAAATCCTGAGAGACCCGGAGCGGGGAAACCGTCGCGTTGCATGGGCATCGTCGGTGAACCGTACGGCAGGCATCGTCGGGCAGGCAGGCCATTGGTAACAGTATAAGTAGCCGAGCGATGTCAGTGCACGCGGACCAAGCAACGCCCATAGCGGGCGATCAATCACAAATTCAAGATCCGCTTGTCGAAACCCTACTCAGGGAAAACCGGTTATTGCAACAGAGCCTTGCCGCCGAGCGCAAGCGCAACGAACTTTTCCAAAGTGTCTTCAATTGCCTTCCTGACGCGTTGATGATTGCCAACAGTCAACGGGCGATCCAAATGACGAATCCCGGCGTCGGCAAGATGTTTGACTATGGTCACGACGAGCTGGCTGGCAAAAAGACGGCCGTCCTTTACGAGAGTCAGGCAGAATTCGAGGCCCAGGGCCGTGCCCGCTTCAATCTCACCGCGGAGGAGCAGCTGGCGCCCTACCGCGTCAAGTACCGTCGCAAGAACGGCGAAGTCTTCATCGGAGAGACAATCGGCACACCACTGCGCAGCCCGGCTGGAGAAGTCCTGGGGTTCCTCGGCGCAATTCGAGACGTCACCGATCGCGAAAACGCCAATGAAGCCATCTCGAACAACGAACGGCTCTTGCGACTCATCACGGACGCAGTCCCGAGCCTCATCGCCTACGTCGACTCGAACCGGATCCTGCGGTTCATCAATGCGACGGGTGAGCGCTGGTACGCCGAACCGAAAGACGACCTGATCGGTCGAAATGTTGAGGACGTCGTTGGTGGCAGGGCGGCCCACGTTGTCAGTCCATGGATTGACCGGGCACTTGCAGGCATCAAGGTTCGCGAGCGGCTGGAGGTCAGCTACCGTGATGGTAAAACGCGCACGGTCGAATTGGCCTATATGCCAGACATAGGGACCGACGGGCACGTCTACGGTTTCGTCGCCCTTGTCGTTGACCTGACAGAGCGATGCGAAATTGAGAAAGAGTTACGTGCCGCAAAGAACCGCTTGGAAGACGCAATCAACGCAATCCCCGATGGTTTTGCCTACTACGACAGCGAGGACCGGCTGCAAATCTTCAACAGTCAGTACCAAGCCATCTATGCAGAAAGCGCCGACATCATCCTGGCCGGGAAGACATTCGAAGACATTCTGCGAACCGGCGTGCGATGCGGCCAGTATGCCGAGGCTATCGGGCGCGAAGAAGAGTGGATCACTGAGCGGCTGGACGCGCACCAGAACCCCTCGCAACCTATCATTCAGCAATTGAATGACGGACGTTGGGTGCGGATCGAAGAGCGAAAAACGCGGGACGGTGGCATCGTCGGCGTACGCGTCGACATCACCGAGGCCAAATTGCGCGAAGCCGAATTGGAGCGGCTATCGAACACGGACCACCTCACGCAGCTGCCGAACCGACGATCGTTCCTGCAACACCTGCGGAACACACATGAAAACAACTTGGTTGAAGCCGGCACGTTGTCTCTGCTGCTGATCGACGTCGATCGTTTCAAGCATATCAATGACACGCACGGACACGCCATGGGAGACGAAGTCCTGAAGCAGGTCGCGTCACTGATTGCTCTCGAATTGCGAGGTCAGGATCGTGTGTGTCGTTATGGTGGGGAAGAATTCGCCGTCATGCTGCCGGATACAAATATCGAGGGCGCACGCGCATCTGCGGAACGCATTCGGACCGCCGTCGACACACAGACATTCTGCTACAACAGAACCTATATTCGCAGCTCCGTGAGCATCGGCGTCACTCTGTCTGACCATCGCGATCGGCGCTATGAGGATGCGCTCGCCCGCGCCGACGAGGCCCTCTATATGGCGAAGGGAGCGGGACGCAACACCGTCATTGTCAAGCCGTTTCCATCGACAACAGAGGTGTTCGACCCGATTGGCGCACCGTTCATCGATTGACAGCGATCAGCCAACGACCCGGTTGTCTCCAGCGACACGCTAATGCCATGTTACGGCATTATGCGCTCGCGGTTTGCTGGTTGCTTTGGCGCGCACGGATTTTGGCGGTACATAAACTGCCGCTCGCGTGTGCCATCCCGTTCCCGCAGTCCCGCGTGTGCGAACATCACCGGCGTCCGACGTCGCGCCAATAGCCCGCTGCTGTCCGCGACGTCTTATCGGCCTGACCGAAAGGACAAATCGTGGACATGAGCCAGACAACATCGCCCAATCTGGACGACGTCCGTACCGCGATGAAGCGCGCAATCGAGCGCGGTGCCGGTGTCATGACCAATCGGCGCCTGCTAACCGAGCTGGTTTTTCTCAGCCTGATTTCCCAGGAAAACCTGCTATTGATCGGCCCGCCAGGGACCGGAAAATCCGCGGCAGCCCGCATCGCTGCAACATCCGTCGGTGGACGGTACTTCGAATACCTCATCGGCCGCTTCACGGAACCATCGGAGATCTTCGGTCCACTCGATCTTGTCGCCCTCCAGAATGGCGAGGTGCGCCCGGACGTTTCGGGCATGCTGCCGGAAGCGGAATTGGCCTTTCTCGATGAGATTTTTCTGGGCTCAACGGCAATCCTGAACACCCTCCTGGGCATCCTCAATGAACGCCGCTATAGGCGCGGGCACGTTGACCTCAAATGTCCGCTGACGTGCTGCGTCGCAGCTTCGAACCACTTTCCCGACGACCCGATGTTGCGCGCATTTGCGGATCGCTTCCTAATGACGGCCTTCGTCAACCCGGTCGGCGACCATGCTTTGGAAAGCCTTCTGGATTCCGGCTGGCGGTACGGTGTCGAGGAGGGTGCGGAAACACCCCTGCTAACCATGCAGGACATCGCCAGCCTGACCGACGCAGCCAAACACGTTGACGTCACGCCCATCCGCGACGCTTACGCCCATGTCGTCCGCAAACTGCGCAGCCGCGGCATCGCATTCAGCGACCGTCGTATCGTCAAGGGACAAACCTTGATCGCATCGACGGCAGCGGCAGCGGGCCGCCACCAGGCCGGCTTGGCGGACCTTTGGCCGATCATTTACATGGCGCAGGATCGAGCGGCCCAGGAGGAAGCCCGAGATATCCTGCAGGCCGAGCTCGGGCCAAGCGAAAGTTCGGTGTTTCTGGAAGCTGCCAAGAATGC
This sequence comes from Hyphomicrobiaceae bacterium, assembly GCA_051009955.1. GTDB lineage: Bacteria > Pseudomonadota > Alphaproteobacteria > Rhizobiales > Hyphomicrobiaceae > Tectiglobus. Next base: position 5,116 of record JBPCWB010000411.1, read on the forward strand.
CAGCGTTGGCGCTGCGGCACGCGCGGAAGAACTCCGCGTCTATGGCGTCCAGCTTCTCGATTCGAAGCCGACCTTGCAATCCGGTGAGGCCTGGGAAGTCTGGCTCGTCAAGGCCGAGTCCTTGCTAACACAGATCGATGCCGGCTTCGCCAAGGATACACTGCCGGAACCGCTCGCCGCCATAAAAGCCGGGCTCGCGGCGCAGGCTGCATCGCCGCCAGCGCAATCCGAAGCAGGGTAATGTTGACAAACGCCACTCTCAATCGCCGCCCGACCGTTTGGCCTGTGCCTTTTACACTTGTCAGACGCGATGATCCTGGCGCGAAAGCGCGAGGGTGCGTCATCGCACGATCGGACCTCGACGAAGTCGCCAATCGACTTGGCCCACGCGCCCAACGCTACACCGGGCTGCGCCTATCGTTCAGCCGGGCACACGCCATCTTCTGGAGCACGGAGTCCTGCGACCTTCCTTGGCTTCCGGTTCCCGTCATGTATCTGAGGCCTCCAACGAACCGGGTCTTCATGCCAATCGGTTGGACACATGAGATTCCAGACAACATCTTTCAGTCCGTCTTGGAACAGCTGCCGCTGAATGCCGAACGAGGGACACCAGTGGTGCTGCTACCGCGAAATGTTGAAGCACCAATAAGCCCGCCATGTATGATTGAGCTCAGCGGCAGCATGAGCGTGGCAGCCGTCGACTGGGCCTTGCTGTCGCGAGGCACGCAATGACAGCCGCAGCCGTCAGCTCAGG
>JBPCWB010000412.1:0-2856 GCA_051009955.1 Hyphomicrobiaceae bacterium
GCATTGTTCATGTCGCATCAAATTCCGGGGTCTTCGGCGGTCGCGGCCGGGCCGCCTACGGCGCCAGCAAAGCTGGTATCATCAACCTCACACAGACGATGGCCATCGAACTGGCCGAGCACGACATCCTCGTCAATGCGGTGGCACCCGGCGCCACCAAAACGCGCAATACCAGCGGCGACAAACCTCCGGCAACGGTTCTGGCACGCTCACCAATCCAGCGGTACGGAAGTCCCGACGAGATCGCGTCCGTTGCAGCATTCCTGGCCTCGGATGAATGCTCGTTCACTACAGGTCATGTTTACTGCGCTGACGGCGGCTTCACGGTTGCCGGCGTGATGGAGGGTTGAACAGGCCGCGACGCACCAACAACGCTCTAAGACCGACTGCGTTTGCCGAAGCCCTTGCGAACGGACCGCTGCGATGAACGGTTGCCCGCCACTTGCGTTGCATGGGACCGTGTCGGCTCGGACATGGCGTCCGCCTGATCATCGTGTGAACCATCATCAAACGCGAATGCCTCAGCCTCGCGCCGGCGCTCATACTTGGTTGCGCCCAGCATAACCATTGCAAACACGCCGAAGCCGGAGGCCACGACTGCGAGGAGCACACCGGCACCGCCCAGCAGCTTATAGGTTGTATCAAGAGTGAATTCCGGCTCCGTTGCAGGTGACCGTTGTTTGCGCGGCTCGACCGAACGCTGGACAGTGCGGCGAGGCGGCACCTCACTGGACGTATCCGCGACGTTGAACCGTTTCGTCGGCGCCGGCCGATAGGACGATTTGCGTCGAACGGGCGATCCGTTGAGGCTGACCTCGGGACCATCACTATTATTGCATTGCTGGTAGCGCCGACGCGCATAGTCACGGCGGTCAAAATCCGATTGTCGCTTGTTGCCGACTTTAATGACCCGATCAAAGATGGCCTTGGCGCGATACTTGATCCCATCGCACGATGTGCCGTCCAATTGGCGCATCATGGCGGCTTCGATTTTTTCACCCGTCTCAAAGGCAATCTGTCCGTGGCGCTTCTCGTGCACCGTCACTGTTCGCAGCACGCAACCGAAATAGCGCTGAAGTTCAGGCTTGGCGCGGTCCTGATCAATCCATTGCGGCAACCGTAAGACCACACCAACCGTCACTTTGAGATCCTGGATCCTGCAGATCCCGCCACGACGGCTGAACTTGTAGGAATAGCCAAACCTTGGCCGCGCCTGGCCAACAATCAGGCGTTCGCCTGCACCACTCGGCCCCCAATCACGGATAGCATCCCACATCGCCCGACGTGATCTGACCTTGCCGCTGATATCGAAATATTCACTGCGTTCCCGATAGGAGGTTTCCGCGTTCGTTGGCGCGCTCGTCAGCAACATCAGGACCGGCAACACCAGAACGTGCATGCTGAATGGAAAACGCATCGTACCAACCGCAAAATACACCCTGGACCGGCCGCTGCCGACCGGTCGGAACTTGAGGGCGAGATCTTAACCCGGAGATGTTTTCAGAAACGTTAAAGGGCTTTCTTGCGAACGAGTACGTCGGGTTCGAGCAACTGCGAGACATCGAATTGGCCGTGGCCGGCTTCGACGACGGCGTCGAGCACACCCTGCACGGCATCTGCAATCGCGCTTGGCTGCTCGCCAATGCGGGCACTCAGCCGCCGGTAGTATTCAATATCCTTGCGGGCCTTGGACACACTAAACTGGCTGCCTTCGAAATTGCCCTCAAGTGCCGGCCCAACCATCTTTTCCAAGGTGCCCGAACGCGCAGCACCGACGCACATAATGTCGTAGAGTGCGCGCCAGTCGACACCCGCTCGCCGTGCCCGATCATAGGCCTCAGCCAGCAACACGCCTGTCGATTGGGTTACGAAATTATTGACAAGCTTGGCAGTATTGCCGGAACCGACATCACCGAAGCGCTGCACAACGATAGAATAGGCTCCGACGACGGCCTTGATCAGATTAAACTTTTCGCGGCGGCAACCGACCAGCGAACCTAGCTCGCCAAGTACTGCCTGGCGCGGGCCGCCGGTGACCGGCGCGTCGGCAAAGATCCCACCGCACGCCTCCACCTTGGCCGCCAATTCAATTGAAACTTGCGGGTCTGACGTCGTTGCGTCGATCCACACCTGGCCCTCTCTGAGATCCGGCAGCAAACTCTCAGCAATCTCAGAGACAGCCGGCGCGTCCGTTACACAAGTCACAACGACCGGACACGATCCCACTATGTCGGTGATTGACGCAGCTTCAACCGCTCCCTCAGCGATCAGGCCATCAATGATATCGCGCCGCCGGTGAACCACCACGGCGACCGATTTGTGCGCGCGCATCAGGCTTCGAACCATGCCCGAGCCCATCACACCTGCACCGATAAAGCCGATATCGGCCATCTCGAACCCTCGCTGCGATCACCGCCACCGACCCAAGCGCAAGCCTGGCCAACTGGCGAACAACGGCCAGCAAAATACTGAGCAATCGGCGTCGATGGAATTCAACCCCGTTCCCGAGTTCGTGTAGGCCCGTGCGCACGCTTGATCGATTGCCGCATTGTTTGGCGCTTGAAGCGAAGCATGACCCTCCCCAACTGCCGTCGCGGCAAGAGTAGGCAGAGCACGGCAGATTGGGGTCCAGGATGCAAAAATCTTTTTCCTCCCCCTTGACGACCAGCAAACACATCCCAAATATGTGAATGTAATAAACATTTACATTGGATCAGCAACAACACGGGAAAGGGGTATTGCAATGACTGAAGTGGTCGCACGGCTGGACGATTGGGGCCAACCCGCCTGGATCGCCGTGATGGTCATTGGCTTCATCATCTTCTGGCCGATCGGTCTGGCAATTCTTGGATATCT
>JBPCWB010000413.1:0-4636 GCA_051009955.1 Hyphomicrobiaceae bacterium
TGGCTTGATACGGAATTGAGCGATGGACGAACTTTTGTAACAGGAGATCGATTTACACTTGCCGACATCACGGGCATGACCGCGTTGAAGATCTGCGACATCGTCGATACGGCCGTGCCAACTGAACTGACATTTGTGACAGCCTGGGCGCAACGACTGCGCGGTCGGCCAAGCTGGTCGGCATAATCTGAAACCGCGGAGCGGTTCGGTCAGAACGGAACATCAAGACCAAATTGCATCTCATGGCCAAGACATCTAATTCGACATCGAAGAAGCTCGCGCCAACAAAGTGGTGCTTTCCGAAGGGAACTGTGCCGTTCCTCACCAAGCTGCGTGCCAACAACAACCGCGAATGGTTCACGCAGAACAAAGCCGACTACGAGCGCGACGTACTAGAGCCCGGCGCCGACTTTTGCGAACTCATGACCGTTGAATTTGAAAAGCTCACCGGCAAGACACATAACTTCAAAATTTTTCGCGTGCACCGAGATGTTCGATTTTCGAAGGACAAGACGCCCTACAAAGCACATCTTCACATCTTGTTTCGGCCGGCCGAAGGCGGCGACGGCGGCCTCGGTGTGCCGGCATGGTTCTTTGGCCTGGAGCCCGACAAGCTGGTCCTTGGTGCCGGCATCTTTGGCTTCGAGAAATCCGCGCTCGATACCTATCGCCAGCGCGTCGCCGGGCCCGAAGGCAAGCGTCTTCAAACGGCCATCACCAAGCTCCAGAGCAAGGACTTTCGTCTCCGCGATCCACAGCTGAAGCGGGTGCCTCAGGGTTATGCTGCGGATCACGAACGGGCCGACCTGTTGCGCCACAAGGGCCTGACCATCTGGGCCGATCACGCCGGCGGCCCGAAAGCAGCCGTGGCCCCAAAGCTCGTGACGTCATGCGCCGGGATGTATCGCCAGATGAAACCCGTATTTGATTGGTTGAGCAGCGCCGGTTGATCCGATCGCCACTCGCGAGAGCAGGGGCTTGCCATTGGCGCAGTAAGCACCACTTTCAGGCGAGCTGCGATTGTAGCATCGGACGTGCAAACAACAGCGCGAATCCGACAGCTCCACATGCTAGTCGAAGGCCAGAGTGAATCGGCTGCCGCAGGAATCCCTCGATCGCGACAACGATCAGGCTGAGGCCGGTGGCGACCAACAACGTCGCCAGCACGACCTCCAGCGGCGAGCCCTTCAACAGTAGAGCCGGGTCGAAAACAAACGCGAACGGCACAAGGAACGCCGCGATAGCGATACGAACTGCGACGAGTGCAATTCGCAGAGGATTCTCGTCGGCGATGGCGCTCGCCGCATAGGCGGCAACGGCCACCGGCGGCGTCAATGCCGACATGACGGCGAAATAGAGGAGGAACAGATGGCCCGCCATGAGGTCGATTGAGAGACTCGACAAGACCGGAGACACCAGCACCGCCGCAAGAATGTAGGCGCTTGGTGTGGGCATCCCGAGACCAAGCAGTATGGTTAGAGCAGCTGCCAGCATCAATGAAAGGATCACGTTCTTGTCCGAAAGCAAGAACACCAAGTGGCTGAATTTCGAAGCCAGCCCGGTCATCGTAATGCCGCCGATCACAAGCCCTGCTGCGGCACACGCGCCGGCGACGGCGACCATTTTGGTGCTGGTCTCATGCAGAATCTCGAATGCCATGATCGGCGAGATTCGCGTTCTCTTGCGTAGCATCGCCACGCCGATGACGGCGACCGTGCCGTATAACGCGGAGTAGGTCGGCGTATAGCCATCAAGTAACGCCCACGTAATGGCCACCGGCGGCAACAAGAACAGTCCGCCATCACTCAGCACGCGTGCGAGCGGACGGATCTGTTCTTCTCCAATGCCTGCCAGATTTGCACGATGGGCACGCAGGTCAACTTGCAGATAGATCGGAAGATAATAGAGCAGCGCCGGGATCAAGGCTGCCAGCGCAATGTCGACATAGGCGATGCCGGTATATTCCGCCATGATAAAAGCGGCTGCGCCCATCACAGGGGGGACCAGACTGCCGCCGGTCGAGGCAGCAACTTCCACACCGCCGGCAAATGCTGGCGAATAGCCGATCCGCTTCATGATTGGAATCGTGACCGATCCAGTCGTTACGACGTCCGATGTCGGACTGCCTGATATCGTGCCGTAGAGGCCCGACGAGATGACCGCGATCTTCGCTGGACCACCCTTCGAACGCCCGGCTATCGCCGCGGCAAGATCGAAGAAAAACTCCGCCCCTCCGGTTTTTGCCAGCGTCGTACCGAAGAGCACGAACAAGAAAGCATAGGTTGCCGCCACCCGCAGCGGCACGCCAAACAGTCCATCCGTCGTAAAGATCATGATGTCGAGGAAGTGCGACGCGCTGATTTCACCGTGCGCGAGAGGCCCGCTCAAGCGATCACCGAACAGGTTATAGGCCATGAACCCGACAACGATGATCGTCAGCCCCAATCCGACCGTGCGGCGAACCGCCTCCAGTGTCAAAACGATCACCAGGGTGGCAGCCGTCATGTCGGCCGCGCTGAGATCATCCAGAAGCGTGATGCGCTGCGCGATGTCGTCTGCATGATAAACAAAATAAGCGCCAATGAGGGTTGCCGCCAGCGCAAGCAACCAGTCGTACCAAGGGATCGTCTCGCGATCCGAATTCGGTGAAGACCCAATCAAAAGAAACGTCAAAGCCATCATCGCCGACAAAAAGATGATGGTCAGTGGCAACACGTCCGTTTGTGAAAATGCGGCGGCATGGACTGTCCACACCGCCGTGGCAGCAGCACAGGTTTTCGCAATTAGTCCGGTCCAACCGCTGGGTGTGCGGCGTACACCAGTGTCGAATGCCAGGCTGAACAGGGACACGCCCACCATCCTTCGCGCGTGAATCAAATGACCAGCATGACTGCCAACCGGGCGCTACCAAAAGACAATCGCGCCGGTGACGGATGAACCGGCGCGATTGCCCTGGTCGATTTGAAGCAATCTATCTCAAGCCTTTGGCCTTATAGACGCTCTCCGCGGCCGGGTGATAGGGCACAGTGGAGGCGCTCGCAATCAGCTTGGCGCTAAGCGGCTTCATCGCCTTGTGAACGCCGCGTACCTTCTCGATCTGATCGACGAGCGCCGTGGCCAGATCGCTGACCATTTTGGCGTCGGCGTCTTTGTGCACGAACAACTGCGCAGACAAAGTGACCGTCGGCGTTGCCTCGGGCGCCCACTTGTAGACGCCGGCCGGCACCGTGAATGTCCCAATCGACCACTCCTTGGTCACCGTATCCGCGGTCTTGGCGCTGATCGGGATCAGCGACAGGTCGACCGCAGACGCGAGCTGTCGAATCGAGCGGTGATTGACGAACAGCGAATTGAGCAAGGCATCTGCACGGCGATCGCGCATTAACTCACCTTGCTCCTTCGACGCGGCATAGGTGACATTGCCGCCCCAGTCCTTGATGGACTTTGGCGAAGCACCGGCTGCCGTCAGCATCGACGCGCCGACGCCGCTCGCAACGTTACCGCGACGGTTCAACAGGATACGCACAGGAACTTTTTTCGCAGCCAGATCTTCGATCGACTTGATACCATGCTTCTCAGCGAAGTCTTTGCGGACAATCATCTGGAGCGGTGCCCAGGTGTACAGCACCGCAATCGTTCTGAGATGGTTGGCGCTTGCCTTGAAGGGGGCTTGCCCGGTGACGGCGGCCTTCGCCTCAGCATCGTGAACGATCGCCAGCTCGCACTTCTTTTTCTCGAGTTGGCCGACATTGGCGAAGCCGCCGCCGGAAGTCTGATACGTCACCGTTGAACCAGGTTTTGCCGCCTTCAACGCGGCATCGATACCCGCACCGAGAAGTGACCACAGCCCACCCGGACTGGCACCGCAAAGAGTCACATTGTACTGTGCCTGGGCCGGCGCCGACAGCACCGCCATTGCTCCGGCAAGAGCCGCGCAAATCATCATTCCCCGAGTGCGTTGCATTACGATTTCCTCCCTGTCATGCAGCTCGTTTCATTGGATGCATGAGTCAATTAACCGACGGCTTCTTTTGAACTCTGGTCAAAATACTTAGATAGCTAATAAACACTAGCGCTCCTGCAAAAGCGATGTCAATGATGGCACCCGCGATCCGATGCTGGACGAACTAACGGTATAGGAAAGTGCGTATTATGCCGTCTGACTCAGACCCACAGCGAATTATCCAAACGGCGGTCGAAGATGTCGGCACACCGGCTCCGATGGCCGACGCCGCTTTGCTCGACGACGTCGTGACAGCAAACAAGATCCTGTTCGCACACGGTGTCGTCGATGCCTTCGGTCATGTCAGCGTCCGCCACGATAAGAACTCGGAACGGTTTTTGCTCGCGCGCAACCTGGCACCCGGTCAGGTCACGACAAACGACATCATTGAATTCGATTTGGACGGCCAACCGGTTACCGCGCGAGGCCGCCCTGTCTATCTTGAACGCTTTATTCACAGCGAGATCTATCGTGCCCGCCCGGACGTCATGGCCGTGGTGCACAGCCACGCCCACGCCATCATCCCGTTCGGTGTTGCGCCAGGATCCGCGTTACGTCCGCTCTGGCATATGAGCGGCTTTCTCGGCACGCATGTGCCGGTGTTCGAAATTCGCGAGACCGCCGGTGACGACA
>JBPCWB010000414.1:0-3860 GCA_051009955.1 Hyphomicrobiaceae bacterium
AAACGACGCCACTATATAGCGAACGAAGCACCAACTGAACTCCAGGGGACTGCGTCTCCAGGTCAGCGATGATCGGGAGCAGACCGGGTGCCGTGAACGGGCTCGGGCGGTCTGCCGCGAAAAGAGAGGACTAATACGACATGTCGAAAGTAATTGGGATTGACCTCGGCACCACCAATTCCTGCGTTGCCGTTATGGACGGGGATCAGCCGAGGGTTATTGAAAACTCGGAAGGCATGCGCACGACGCCATCGATCGTGGCGTTTTCGGACGAGGGTTCTGAGAAACTGGTTGGTATTGCAGCCAAGCGCCAGGCAGTGACGAACCCGGAAAACACCTTATTCGCGATTAAGCGGCTGATTGGTCGCCGCTATGATGACCCAACCGTCGAGAAAGATAAGAAGCTTGTTCCTTATGAGATTGTAAAAGGCGGCAACGGCGATGCCTGGGTTCAGTCCTTTGGCAAGCAATATTCTCCATCCCAGGTTTCCGCCGACATTCTCATCAAGATGAAAGAGACGGCCGAAGCGAACCTCGGCGAAACGATCACGCAGGCCGTCATCACCGTACCAGCGTATTTCAATGACGCGCAGAGGCAGGCCACCAAGGATGCTGGGAAGATTGCCGGCCTGGAAGTGCTGCGCATCATCAACGAGCCAACGGCGGCCGCATTGGCCTACGGCCTCGACAAGAAAAACACCGCCAAGACGATTGCAGTCTATGACCTTGGCGGCGGTACATTCGATATCTCCATTCTCGAGATCGGCGACGGCGTTTTTGAAGTGAAGTCCACCAACGGCGATACATTCCTGGGTGGTGAGGACTTCGACATGCGGTTGGTCGAATATCTGGCCGCCGAATTCAAAAAGGAAAACGGCATCGATCTGACAAACGACAAGCTGGCACTGCAGCGTCTCAAAGAAGCTGCGGAAAAAGCCAAGATCGAATTGTCGTCGTCGGCTCAGACGGAAGTGAACCTGCCGTTCATTACCGCTGACCAGGCCGGTCCGAAGCACCTGACCATGAAATTGACGCGCGCCAAGCTGGAGAGCCTGGTCGATGACTTGATCAAGCGCACGGTCGGGCCCTGCGATGCGGCTCTGAAGGATGCTGGCTTGAAGGCCGCAGAGATCGACGAAGTCGTTCTCGTTGGCGGTATGACGCGTATGCCGAAGGTGCAGGAGACGGTTAAGAACTTCTTTGGCAAGGAACCCCACAAAGGCGTTAACCCGGACGAAGTCGTGGCGGTTGGAGCCGCGATCCAGGCCGGCGTTCTGCGCGGCGACGTCAAGGACGTGCTGCTGCTGGACGTCACGCCGCTGTCGCTCGGCATCGAGACGCTCGGTGGCGTGTTCACCCGCCTGATCGATCGCAACACGACCATCCCCACAAAGAAGAGCCAGGTGTTCTCGACGGCGGAAGATGGCCAGGCCGCGGTGACCATCAAGGTCTACCAGGGCGAACGCGAGATGGCGATGGACAACAAGCATCTCGGCACGTTCGATCTGGTCGGCATTGCTCCGGCACCGCGAGGTGTGCCTCAGATCGAGGTGACATTCGACATCGACGCCAACGGGATCGTCAACGTCAGTGCCAAGGACAAGGCCACGAACAAAGAGCAATCGATCCGAATTCAGGCATCCGGCGGACTGTCGGACGACGATATCGAGCGCATGGTGAAGGAAGCCGAGCAACACGCCGGCGAAGATAAAAAGCGTCGTGAACTCGTCGAGGCGCGCAACCAGTTGGAGGCCTTGGTTCACTCGACCGAGAACTCGATCAAGGAAGCTGGCGACAAACTCGAGGAGGCCGCGAAGACGGAAGTTGAAGCGGCGATCAGTTCGGCCAAAGAGAAGCTCGAGTCGGAAGATCCCGAAGAGCTGCAGGCCGCAACCCAGACTTTGGCGCAGGCGGCCATGAAAATCGGTGAAGCGATCTATGGTGGGCAACCACAGGAAGGCGCAGCCGAGGATCCGGAGGCCGCAGCATCGTCGGGGGCTTCGGAAGATGACAACGTCGTTGACGCCGACTTCGAGGAAGTCAAAGACGACGACAAGAAGTCGGCCTAGCGCCCACTCAGTCACTTGCCCCGGTCGCCGTCGCGACCGGGGTTTTTTTGTCACAGCGAATGCTCGTTCGGACACTATCGCAATTTGATGGTTGCATCCCCCGCAAAGTAATCTGAATTGGTCCGGAACGTATTGGAACGCAATGTTGTGATGTTCGCGTCGACGGCGTCGGCAACCGCATCTGGGATTTGACAACGGCGATGGCCAAACGCGACTACTACGATGTTCTTGGCGTCGAACGTGACGCCGGTGAGCAACAACTCAAATCAGCCTATCGCAAGCTTGCAAAAAAATACCATCCGGACCGAAATCCGGGCGACAAAACTGCCGAACAGGATTTCAAAGACGTCAGCGAAGCCTATGAAGCGCTGAAGGACCCCCAGAAGCGCGCGGCCTATGACCAATTCGGCCATGCTGCCTTCGAAGGCGGCGCTGGCGGTGCCGGCGGATTTGGTCCCGAATTCGCGCATTCGATGGAAGACATCTTCGAGAACTTCTTCGGAGATATCATGGGCGGTCGCCGCGGTCAGCGCGGCCGATCGGGTCGCGAGCGCGGCTCGGACTTGCGCTACAATATGGAAATCTCGCTGGCGGAAGCTTACGCCGGCAAAACGGCGGAGATCCGGGTTCCAACCAGCGTCAGTTGTGAAACGTGTTCGGGTTCGGGGGCCAAGCCGGGCTCGTCGCCACGCAGTTGCGGAACCTGCGGCGGTTTCGGCAAGGTCCGCGCCAGCCAAGGGTTCTTTACCATCGAGCGCACCTGCCATGCCTGTCAGGGGCGCGGTGAGGTCATTGACGATCCGTGTGGTACATGTTCGGGCGCCGGCCGGGTCAGCAGGGAACGCACGCTGTCGGTCAACATCCCGGCGGGAGTCGAAGATGGGACGCGCATCCGGTTGGCCGGCGAAGGTGAGGCTGGCCTGAGATCCGGCTCGCCCGGCGATCTGTATATCTTCCTAGCGATCAAGCCCGACAAGTTCTTCCAGCGCGATGGTGCCGACATATTCTGCCGCGTCCCCATTTCCATGGTCAAAGCCGCGCTGGGCGGTGAGGTCGAAGTGCCGACAGTGAGCGGCGGCATCTACAACGTCAAGATTCCTGCCGGCAGCCAGAGCGGTACGCAGCTTCGGTTGCCCAACAAGGGCATGCCAATTCTGCGCCAAAAGGTGACGGGCGACATGTACATCCAGATTGACGTGGAGACACCGAAAAATCTGACGTCGCGCCAGCGCGAGCTGCTCAATCAGTTTGAGGCGGAAAGCCGCACGGAAACGTCACCGGACAGCCACGGCTTTTTCGATCGCGTCAAGAAATTCTTCGGAGATGACTAAGCGGGCGAGAGCGGCGGAAGTGGGCCAGATTGACGGCAAGCTTTCGTACGACTTGGTAAGACGCGCGCTGACTTTTGGGGTGTTGAGAGATGTCGCAGACTTTGCCGCTTCTGTTCATTGCCGGCTCGGCCCGCGAAGCGTCCCTAAATAAAAGACTCGCCAAGCTCGGCGCCGATATTGCCAAGGCCAACGGCGTCGCCGCCACGTTCGCTGACCTCGGCGACTACCCCATGCCGCTTTATGACGGTGATATCGAAGCCGCCGAGGGCGTGCCGAACAATGCGGAAAAACTCTACGCTCTGTTCTCATTGCATTCCGGTGTCTTCATTACGGCGCCGGAGTACAACGCCGGCGTGTCACCGCTGATCAAGAACACGCTGGATTGGATGTCGCGTGTCAAGGTCAGTGGCGAGGCACCGCAGCAGGTCTTCAAAACGCGCGCGTTCATGTTGGCGTCGGC
>JBPCWB010000415.1:0-3353 GCA_051009955.1 Hyphomicrobiaceae bacterium
CTGGTGTTTAGGTCGGCCTGCAGCGAGGGTAGCGCGATGGTCACGATCGTTGCGTCGATGAATGCCATGGCAGACGCAATGATCGTTGCCACGAGCACAAATGGCCGGGCAGCTTCTGGGCAAACGCGACGGGATTCAATATCGAGGGCCGTCCGTCCTTCGGGACAGAGCGGTCTGTGGAGTGGACTTCCCGCGCTCGTCTGGATTTGAGCCGACTGTGCCATTTTTCTCCGCGAGTCTATCCGAGTTTTATTCGGCCAACGTTGACTCCGCCGCTGGGTTTCGCGGTCACGAAGCTATGCTGGAATCGTTCCAAAACATAAATGTTGACTTTTTCCATCAAGATTGAGAAATCCGATTGGCAGGTTGGGTTCCAGCGAGTTTCTCCGGGGGGAGGGGACCCAATCCGGCAACGTTGGGGTTTGCTTGGGGGAAGTGATGGCATTCAATTTACTTTGCTTGATCTCACAGTGCCGGGTTCGCGTCACGCCGTTCAGTGTCAGGCCGGTCGCCAGAGTATTCGCAATCTGTGCCACAGCGGCACTGTTGCTCATGTCTGTCGGATCAGCACAGGCGCAGGACGCAATCTCTTCGCCAGGTGATGAGAAGACTGACGCGGCAGCGCCAGGCACAGAGACCGATGCGCGCGATGCAAGCACACCGGCCGATGATGAAACTCTGCCCGAAGTGGTCGTAGAGACGGAAGACGCCGTCGGCGAACCATCGGACGTCGATACTGACGATTCAGCACCGCAAATTGCGTCACAACAGTCCGTTGTTGCACCGCAAGTCGTGCCACCGTCCGACACAATCGACACCACACCAAGCACCATCCAAGGCGTGATTTTTGATGCGCCGGTGGAGGGAGATACGCTAAACCGCGGCACAACTGGGGTTGATGGATATTTCGCTTCCGGTACTTCGGTGGCGACGAAGACAAACACCTTAATTATGGACATTCCAGGTTTGGTCACCATCATCACCAAAGAACTCGCCGACGATCAGGGCGCCACATTGCTTGGTGAAGCGTTACTTTATGTTCCAGGCATTGCCGTACAACAAGGCGAAGGCCATCGCGATCAGATTACTTTCCGAGGACAAGAAACGACAGCAGACTTTTTCGTTGATGGCGTCCGCGACGACATTCAAACCTTCCGCGATTTGTATAACGCCCAAACCATCGAGGTGCTGAAGGGTCCCCTGGCCATGATCTTCGGCCGCGGCGGTGGTGGTGGTGTTATCAATCGCGTCACAAAGAAAGCCGACGGCATTCCCGTCTACGAAGGGACGTTTCAGACGGGTAGCTATGGCCGCGCGCGTTTTACAGCCGACGTGGGCCAAGCTGTGACGCCAGACTTCGCGGTTCGGCTGAACGCAATGTACGAAGATTCAGCAACGTTCCGGGATTTTTCCTACCTTGAGCGTTACGGCATAAATCCGACGGTTGGCATTAAGCTTGGCCAGAAGACATCTCTACACCTAAGCTACGAGTACAAGGTACATGACCAGAACGTTGACCGCGGCGGTCCTTCGATTAACGGCCGACCTTTCGCGTACCCTATCGAAAGGTTTTGGGGTCAGCCCCTGGTCAGTTTTACGGAGTTCGACGGTCATGTGGCCACGGCCACTCTCCAGCATGAGTTCGATTCTGGTCTGCAGATGCGCAACCATGCGTTCTACGCAAAGTATAATAAACTCTACCAGAATATCATGCCCGAAAGTGCGGTGACGGGGGACCCACTGACTTATACTGCGGGTGGCTATCAAAGCGATACCGACAGAGAAAACTTCGTCAATCAAACCGACTTTTCATATCGCTTCCGGCAACACTCTCACGTTCGCCACACAGTCGTGGCCGGTACGGAAGTCGTTGTTCAAGACAATTTCGAGTTTCGAAACGGAGAATGCTTTAATGTGCCCAATCCGTGCGTAGCAAAACTTCCAGGAATACCCGCTTCGAACCCGACAATATTCAATCCGGTCTTTTTTGCTGATCCTGAACGAAGGCGCCAAACCGATGTCACGACACTCAGTGCGTTTATCCAGGATCAAGTTGAGATCACGCCGTACTTCGAGATCATAGGCGGTGTCCGCTTCGAACACTTCGATGTCGAATTCTCTGATCCGCTTGGCGACGGCGGTGCCGGTGTCAAAACGTCAAGGATCGATAACAAGTGGTCGCCGCGCATAGGTGCCGTCATCAAGCCATGGAAGCACTTCCACTGGTATGTCAGTTATGCCAAATCATTTCTGCCGCAGAACGGTGATAATTTCGGCAATTTCGATCTAGATGCCGCCGGTTTGGAACCAGAAGAGTTCACCAACTACGAAACCGGTTTCAAATGGACTCTTGCTCCTCGTCTACTATTGACCGGCGCGACTTATCAGCTCGACCGAGACAACCAAGCCGTCACGATCGGGCAGGACGAATTTGCGAATGGGTTGACACGAACCCAAGGCGCTGAGATCGAAATCAGCGGATACGTTACGGATAATTGGCAGGTGTTTGGCGGGTACGCCTATACCGATTCTGAGATCCTAGATGCAGGCGAAGATGACAATCTCGTCGGCAACTCGGTTGAATCGGTACCAGTCAACATGTTCTCGATGTGGAACAAGTACCAGATCGACCGTCAATGGGGTGTTGGTCTCGGGATTATCCATCAATCAAGTTGGTTTGCAGAGGCCGGCAACAACGTGGAAATCCCGGGCTATACGCGGTTCGACGGTGCCATCTATTATGATCATGACGAGAACTGGGGCGCTCAGCTCAACGTCGTGAATATTTTCGACACCGAATACTGGATCTCGTCACATAACGACGAAAATATTTCATACGGTGCGCCGCTCTCCGCCTACGTCACAATTAAAGCGAAGATGTAGCCAGTTGAAGGTACGCGCTAGATCTTGGGGTGCGCTCCCCATCCTTGCCGATCTAGCGCGTGCCGCTTTCCGAGTAGCAGTCTTGGTCCGGTGCAGCCTGCGTATGAGCCGCCTCACAGAGTGTACTGCAGAAGAATATCTTCGAGCGCGGTGGGCTTCAGCCCGAGCTCTTCAAATGATGAGGCCGATTTGGCCACGACATTATCGCGTTCCATCAGCACCACTTGTGCACGCGTGATGGGCGGGGCGGGAAGAATCGCGCCAACCAAGGCCAAGGCCTTCCAAATGGCAAATGGTAACGGCAACAGAAGCCGCCGTCGTTGCATATGTCCCAATAGAAGTTCGATGAGGGTGCGGTACGTGTAGGTCCGCGGGCCGCCAAGTTCGTAAACCTTTCCCTGCGACTCAGGCGTCTGCAAGGCTTTAAGCGCGGCGTGTGCAACGTCCCCAACATAGACGGGCTGCAGCTT
>JBPCWB010000416.1:0-4614 GCA_051009955.1 Hyphomicrobiaceae bacterium
TGAGCCCGAGCTTGAGCGCTTCGAGGTGAACGATATAGACCAGCGCGATGTAGGACACCAACGCCGGCAGCAGGGCGTGCTTGAGCAGTTCCGTGTAGGGCGTCCCGGTGAATTCGGCCATCAGGAAGGCGGCGGCCCCCATCACCGGTGGCGTCAGCTGGCCGTTGGTCGACGATGCGACTTCCACGGCACCGGCTTTTTCGGGCGAGAGGCCGGTCTTCTTCATCAAAGGGATCGTGAAAGTCCCGGTCGTCACGGTGTTGGCGATGGATGATCCCGAATAGATGCCGCTCAGCGCCGATGCGACGACCGCAGCCTTGGCCGGTCCGCCGCGGAGGTGCCCGAGCAGCGAGAACGCCAATTTGATGAAATAGTTTCCGGCCCCGGCTTTCTCCAGGATCGAACCGAATAGCACGAACAAAAAGATCATGGTTGCGGAGACGTCGAGCGGCTTGCCGAATACGCCCTCGTCCTGGATCCAATAGTGCCATAGAGACTTGCCGGCGGAGGCGCCCTTCCAGCGGATTGTTTCCGGCACCCAATCGCCCGAACCAAAAAAGACATAGGCGACGAAGACCGAGGCGACGATCAGCAGCGGCAGACCCAACGAGCGGTAGACGGCAATGGCCAGAACGACAAGGCCGATCGAGCCAATCGTGATGTCCGTATTGTTGAATGAGCCGGAGCGATTGGCGATGTTTTCGTAGTAGACGACAGCGTACAGGCAGACGACGAGACCAAGAAACGCCAACACCCAGTCATAGATCGGGATCGTATTGCGCGGACTTGAACGCAGCAACGGATAAGCCATCGCTGCCAGGATCAGGGCAAAAACCAAATGAATGCGGCGGGCGTGATTGAGCAATCCGAGAAAGAAATCCAGGCCGGTGATTTCGGTCAGCAAATAAGGCAGCTGCGTCGCAATGAACAACTGATAGAACGACCAGGTGAAGGCGATGGCGAGAAACAAAGAAGCTTGCCAGCCAACAGGATTGCGGGCACCCGTTTCAACCTGGGCGACCATGTCGTCAGCTGATGTTGCGGCTGAAGTTTGTTCCGTCATTCCAGTCACCGTCCGTCTTGTCTGCCCGTTTCAACGTGACGAGCCCCGCACATAAAAAACGACGGGCGAAGTTGTCCGCCCGTCGCGCCGAAGTGTTACATCCAACCCTTCTCTTTGTAGTACTTGACCGCGCCGTCGTGCAGCGGAGCCGACAGGCTGTCCTTAATCATCTGCTTGGGATTGAGATGATTGAAGGCCGGATGCAGCTTCTTGAACTGATCGATGTTCTCGAACACGGCTTTCACAATCGTGTAGACAACGTCTACGGGGACGTCGGACGACGAGACGAACGTTGCGCCGACACCAAACGTCTTGATGTCTTCCTTATTGTTGTACATGCCGGCCGGGATTGTCGCGACGCGATAGTAGGAATTGTCGGCGACCAGCTTGTCGATCTGTGGTGCCGTTGCATTGACGAGATGCGTGGCACAGCTGGCAATCGATTCCTGGGTCAGGGCCGACGGGTGACCGACCAACCAGAAATACGCATCGATCTTGCCGTCACAGATGGCCTGCGCCGTTTCGGACGACTTCATCTGCGCTGCAAGCTTGAGGTCGGATCGCCCCCAACCCATCGTTTTCTCGATAACCTCATAGGTTCCAAGAGTACCGGAGCCCGGGTTGCCGATGTTGATGCGCTTGCCCTTGAAGTCTGTGATGTTCTTGATGCCGGAATCATCACGCGCGATGATCGTCACCGGCTCTGCGTGAACCGAAAAGACCGCGCGCAACTTCTTGAAGGGGCCGTTGTCCTTGAACTTCGACGTCCCGTTAAAGGCATGATACTGCCAGTCAGACTGGGCGACACCAAACTCGAGCTCACCGTTACGGATGGTATTGATGTTATAGATTGAACCACCCGTCGATTCCGCCGAGCAGCGGATCCCATGCTCTTTGCGTCCCTTGTTGACGAGACGACAAATCGCGCCACCGGTTGGATAGTAGACGCCGGTTACGCCGCCCGTGCCGATGGACACGAACTTCTGATCTGCAGCCAGGGCCGGACCGGCGGCACCTACAGCAGCCGCCGCAGCGGCAATCAGATATTTCTTCATGCACTCCTCCTCAATATTCAACGTGGCCGATGGGGTCGTTGTCCCATGGCGGTCATACACTTGCACAAGCAGGCCCGGCGGCGCAAACACAGGATGACTTGAACTCGCCGAACAGGGACATTCGACGTTCGATCGTGCCACGGTTAACGATCGCGGTTAACGCGCAGCCGGCTAGATCGGTGCGCCGGAGTTGCCGCTCTTCACGACACGGTAGTAGGACCACAGCAAGCGCGCGGAAACGCTACGCCACGGCCGCCAATTCTCGGCGCGCTGCAGCAAATCGTCGGCAGTCGGGCGGTCGTCCAGGCCGAAGGCATGCTGCGCCGCAATCTGCAAAGCAAGATCGCCTGCTGCAAATGCGTCGGCGCGGCCCAGACAGGCGAGAATGTAAATGTCAGCGGTCCAGGGCCCGATGCCGGAGACCGCTGTCAGCGCAGCATGAACCTCCTCGTCGGATGAAGTCGCCAGAGTGCGCAACTTGACGTTTCTGCTGATCACGGCATCAGATATCGCGCGCAACGTCCGTATCTTGGGACCTGACAGTCCGCAGGCGCGCAGGGCGTCGTCGTCCAGCCCGGCGATCGTGGCGGCGCGCATCGGCTTGATACCGGCCACACATCTCGCCCAGATGGCGTTGGCGCTGGCGACGGATAACTGTTGACCAATAATGATGCGTATCAGACCAGTGAACCCCGCTGCCCGCCTGCGCAGTGGTGGCAAACCGGTTGCATCATGAACCTTGCGCATGACGTGGCACCTTCTGCGCAAGGCCCGAATGCCTCTTTCGACATCAGCCTCGGTATCGATACACAGCATCGAAGGCTTTGACCGTGCGGCCGGATTTGTTGCCATAACTCTGATCTCGTGCTTGCCTCGGCTGCTTCATAGAGACTTCCGTCAGCTAGCGCGAGTCTGAGCTCGAGGGCCCCACTGCCATGCAGCCCAGTGGCAATCAACCAGTGTTTCGATTTGCCCCGAGCCCGACGGGCCTGCTGCATATTGGCCATGCGCTGTCAGCATTGATCGGTCGTTTGATAGCAGATCGTTTCGGCGGACGCTTTCTATTGCGGATCGAAGACATAGATGTCGTGCGCTGCCGGCCGGAGTTCGTCGCGGCGATTTTTGAGGACCTCGCCTGGATCGGTGTGACCTCGCAGGAGCCAGTCATCCACCAGTCCCAGCGCCTCTCGCATTATGCCAGCTACCGCGATCGGCTCCATCATGCCGGTTTGCTCTATCCCTGCTTTGCGACACGCTCGGAGATCGCCGAGGCCAACGCCCGCCGTGGTGGCGGCCGCGATCCCGATGGCGTGCCGCTCTATCCCGGATTGCACAAGCAGCTGCCGGCAACTGTCGTTGCCCAACGCATGGCCGATGGCGAGCCGTACGCTCTTCGCCTGAACATGGGCAAGGCGCTCGAAGCAGTGCGTCGGAAATTGGCCGGGGCGGCGCTTACCATGGCGGTGTTCGACGAAAATGGCCGAAGAACCGGCCGAACGCTCGACCCCGCCCGCTGGGGCGATGTCGTGATTGCGCGCAAGGACACTGGTACCAGCTATCATTTGGCCTGCGTCATTGATGATGCGGATCAGGGCGTCACGCACGTCGTGCGGGGTAAGGACCTCGAGGCCGCCACCGAAATTCATCGCGTGTTGCAGATCCTGCTGGAGTTGCCGGAACCGCTCTATCATCACCACCCGCTAATGACCGACGTCGGCGGGCGAAAGCTTTCAAAACGTTCGAATGATACCTCTTTGCGCGCGCTCCGCGAGACTGGCGTGTCCGCCGCGGCCATTGTCAAAGACCTCGAACCCCACCTGGCTCCCTACCAAAGCACTTAGAAATGCACGATGGATATAATCGGAGCGGACATTAATGCTGCTGCTTTTCGGGATCTCTGCGCGCGGGGATAGACGACCGGTTTTGCCAATTTCGAGCCGGGGCCGTGAACCTTGATTTGGTTAACAATCTTGTATCAACAAATGAAATTATAAAACCGAGAGATATAATCAACGTTGTATTTACGAATTTACGACCTCGTGCCCAAATCGTTCTGAATAGGGTTTTGATACAAATATTAACTGTCCCGCAACAAACTATATATACCTAAGGTCATAATATTCTATGGTAAAATTTACAAAACCGATTAGAATTGTGTCAATATTGAGTCGTCAGCGTCCTTTTGGACGGAGCGAGGGACGAGAGTGTGGTGACGATCGATGCCATAGGATTGGCTGTGCAGGGCCTGCAAGGCACGATGGAGCAACTCGGCTCAACAATGAGCGCGGCTTATGCCGTGTTGGCGGCCCGTTGGCGCTTTGGCGACACTCAGCGACTGCTCAAGCGGACACTCGATAAGCCGAAGACCGCACCGCGCATTGAAGCGCAGCGCATTCCGGTTGGCGTCCAGTTCAATACCATGACCGAGATTGTCGGGCAAGCGATCGAAAAGCGTCAGCAGTTAGTTGACGACCATTCCAAAGCCCACGTCAAACT
>JBPCWB010000417.1:0-5525 GCA_051009955.1 Hyphomicrobiaceae bacterium
TTCATGTCTGACAGCGTCTACAAAATAATCGAGCTCGTAGGAACAAGCACAGAGTCATGGGAAAAGGCGGCCGCAGCCGCTGTAGATCGCGCTTCCGACAGTCTGCGTGATCTTAGGATCGCCGAAGTCACTCAATTGGATATGCAGCTGGAGGACGGAAAAGTAAAAGCCTATAGGGCGAAGGTGAATGTCTCATTCAAATATGAGGGTGGTGACTGAACGGAATGTCCAACCCAGTACCAACTTGGCGTAACGCGCTTCTGCTATCTGGTTGTTTACTGGGAACCCGATGTCGCACTGGACGAGCCCACAATGGGCTCGGACAACGGTGGCAGATCGGCAGCCATTACCTACACGGTGATTGCTACGGCCCAGCTCAACGACATCGAACCGCCGGCGTGGCTGTCAGATGTCCTAAGCCATATCGCAGTTCACAGGGCCAACAGGATCAACGAACTACTGACCTGGCAGTTTGCTCAGAACAAGTGACCGACACGGAGCCCGGACTCTCTTTGCCTTCGGCGACTATCCAGCATCAAATCAGCAGTTCGCAGCGGCAAGTTCTGACACTGAAATAGGTGCCGCGCCGCTGCTTGTTGCACCTTTGGTTCAGGCGTGGCAGGTGATAGCGCTTCGCCCAGCACCGGCGCGAACGCGGCGGGCGATAGGTTGGGTTATAGGTCCACCCAGTCGATCCGGTCCAAGAGGGGCGATTGCCACCGGCTTGTGCTGGTTCTTCGGGTAATGCCATCGCAGCCAACACTAGCGCGACGCCGACAGAATAGATTTTCCATTTCACGGTACGTCCTCCATAAGCGCCCGTCGATGTCCGGGCCTTTGGGATGTTAGACGCAGCCCGTCCAGGAATTGTTCAAGCGATTTCCCCAGAAGAGACCCAATGCGGTGGGTGAGAAATGTACTCGCGACGCTGAAACCAACCTGAACCAATCATTCATTCACGGTTCAAGAAAATTTTCGGAAAGTTGCGATCAGTATATTTTGAAGGACGATCATCGCAGGTCGCGAGCGATGCGCAAGACGGTGCAGATCGAGCGATTACGGCCATGCCGCACACGAGGCCCCCATTCAGGAACGCCGAGACCGTACCAGGGACAAAGCACTGCACTTCCAAGAAGAGCCTTGTATCGAACGCAGGCCACAGAAACCGACGAACCACTGAACCTTGTGCTCGCCCATTGCGACTGACAACTATTGCAACGCGGTTTGACGAGGAGATGCTCAATGAGCATCAAGAACAGTTTAGGACTGGCATTGCTTTCTGCTTCTTTGTTCTTCAGAGCTTACCTGCGCAAACAGTCCAACAGCGACTAGGTGCTTACCTCAAGTGCCGTCGAGGCTTGTGTTGTCGGATCGAGAAGCTCAATTTGCGATTTAGGACCACATGCCCTGGAGGCATTTGAGGAGTCGATGCAGCTCCGTCGTGCCGACCACTAGTCAAATTTAAGATATTGCCAGAAGAGTATTCACTAGCCATTCGATGGCATAACGGAATGGGGTCAGAGTATGGGTGATCTTTCAAGATCTGCTAATCGTTCCAGCGTCTTTATCTCCTATAGTCGTGAAGACTTGACCTTTGCGGAACAACTGGCTGCAGCCTTGGCACTTCAGCAATTCGCGATCACAATCGATCGTCACGGTATTTCCGGCGGAGAAGATTGGAAGCAGCGACTTGGCCACCTCATTCGCGATGCAGACACTATTGTGTTCGTTCTTTCCCCCGCATCGGCAAACTCAGAGATATGCAGATGGGAGGTAGACGAGGCAGTGCGCCTCGGTAAGCGGATCCTACCTGTCGTCAGTGAGTCAATCGAAGGCATCGTGGCGCCGCCTAAACTAGCAAATCTGAACTACATCTTATTTTATGCGGACGAGGACTCACCCGGATCTGGTTTTGGCACCGGTCTCGTGCAACTCGTGGACGCACTCAATACTGATCTCGCTTGGCTGCGAGAACACACTCGCCTTTTGCGTCGAGCCATCGAATGGGACATAGTTGGCCGACCAGGCGTAAGGCTATTGTCTGGAGCGGACATTGAGAGCGCTAAGACTTGGATTGCAACGCGTCCAACAGATTCTCCCGAGCCTACAGATCTACATTTGAATTACGTAAAGGCGAGTGAAACTGCGGAAGTCGAACGCGTCGACAATGCTCGGCAGCAACTCGAAGAACGAGAGCGCCTCTTGAGAGCGGCCGAACTGGCCCAGAAAGAAAAGGAGGACGCCGTGCAGGCGTTCGTTCGTAGAACGCGCGTCGGATCAATTCTGTTGCTCGTTGGAATCGTATCAGCTGGTCTGTTCGTAGATTGGAGAAATCGAGAAAACGAGATAAAGAGATTCAACAGTCGCCTTGAGCTTCTTGTGTACACGATTTCCGCACAACAGATTAACGGTCCAGAGCCAGTTGAACCAAGAGACCTTGGCGAAGCGCTATTCAAGCACACAGACAGTGGTTGGTATTGGCAAATCCAGCCTGTCGAGCAGGGAACTGGCCGACGCTACGCTTCGGGTTCCCTAGGCGCCAAAATCCTCCCATCGCCGTACGCTCGCAGCATTCCAAGCGATAAACTCGATTTTCGGTTTCTTGACTGGACCGGACCACGTGGACAGCCATTGCGATTGGTCGAGAGAATCAAGAGCATTGGAAATCCAACGACGGGAGCTCGATACTCCTTAATTGTGGCGGGTCCTCTTGATTGGCCTCGGCATAGAATGAACAATTTCAGTAGAGATCTCGCAATTACACTTTCCCTACTAGCTGCGGTAGCACTTGCGTTCACATTCTACCTTGGAACAGGCTTTGACCGCATTAAGCGAACTTGGTCAAACTTCCGACGTGGTGAGCCCGAACAAGCGACTTGGCACCGGTCTCACCTCGATTACTGACCTGCCGATCACTGTTTCGGGTGGCACCAGTTTAAGTAACTAAACTAGTGCTGCGTCATTGTTTGTCTCGGTCAGGCGGTCCTTGAGAATTTGTAGGGAGGAGTCGGTTGGTCTGTAGTCCTCGCTGCGCGTGAGACTGCGCAGTTGTTTGATGCAATCGCTAATCGACATCCTGCCGGTATTCAGCACGACATCGTAATGCAGAGCATCCTGCCAATCTTTGCCAAACTGTTTGAGAATTACCTTGGCATGCGCACGGTCACTGAGTTCGACTTCACGTCTGGCGTCATCCCTGGTGACACGCATCGCTTCCCTAACAAATGCTGGTGAATGCTCAATCGGCTTTGCAGCCTCCCATGCCGCTTCGTTGAGGCGATCAACCATTTCATCGATGCGGTTTTCCATGGGCGCACAGACACGTGCGCAAAGTACGTGGGGAATGTCAGCCAACAAGTGCGCAGCACCCCAACCGCGGATGATCACGTTTCCTCGAAAAGCAAGCTGGAGAATCTCATCTGCCGTAAACCGTGAAAGTCTTTTCTCGTCAAGATTCCAGCGCTCCCACAGATATGATCGGCCCTCGAGGAAGCGATGCACTGAGCTTTCCTGAATGCCAATGCGCTCGCAGACATGCTGTGCGACCAACTCATGGTGAACAACTTCCAGGTCCATTTCTGCCGCAAGGCCGGCGGCTACCTCCTTACCACGAGATCCCATCTCGCGGGTCATCGCGATTACCGTCATGCCACTCTCCAGGACGACTTCTCCGCCGTCGATTATCGCTGCGGGCCTCTGACGAGGGTCTTTCGATCAAAGCTGCTTATTGCCCACCTTGAATTCGAGCTCGTTCCGACCGCTAAGCGCCAAAATATGCGACCCCATCGTCGTCTTCCGAAGCGGGTAAGCAGATCCGGCCGTGCGATACGGTCCGCATTAGCCGACAAAAATCTTTTCCTGTTATGTGCACCAATGTTCGGTGATCCCCTGCTTCGAAATAAATATCGTCATTCATCTCCAGGGTGTCTTCCACAACAGTGCGCAGACCATAGGCTGATCCAATTGGCGGGATCGCGCCCGGTTCGCAGTCGGGAAACAGTGGTGCGAGCTCTTCCTCAGTTGCGAGCGCAACAGGCTGATCAATGACGCGGCCAACATTATCAATATTAACCCGACGTGACGCCGGTATGACCGCCAATAAGTAGCCGGCCCGGCTGCTAAGCACGACGGCTTTCGCCATGTTGTCGGTCGGCACGTGGCTCACTGATGCGCTCCGAGCCGCACAGCCCGTTCGTCTGTGGCTCACTGCGTCATAAGGAATGCTTTGTCCATCCAGATACTGTTGTAGAGATATTGCAATACCCACGGTTCGGCTCCTACTCTCACGCTGCAACGGCGCGATTTCAAGTTCTGCAACCATGGACGTCGTGTGGATTCAGCCGAAATTAACCCGCAACTGCGCGTCGGTCGATCCGGCCGAATCCGGCGACCGGAACCTGAGTAGGATCCTCATGGTCGCTCGTCTATTTGCACGATAGGTAATCTATCGGATTTTGATTACGAGGACAATCGATTGCTGGTCTTCGACTTGCCAGCGCCTGGCAGATCGAGCGCTGCGCCGTAACAAAAAGCGCTTCTATCTCTGCAGGTTTACCGGATGCTGGCTGGTCGGTACCGTGCTCCCACAGCTTCATTGCGCCAAACTGCAGCTGATAAATTAACTCCAACTCGGCACATCAATATTCCAAGCAAGACAAAGCATAGTCATAAGACGCCGTGATCCCAAGGCTTGACCCCATGCGGCGCGCTTAGACCGATTTGGGTCGGCCCACCTGCCGCAAATCCGTTCCATTAGACGGCTCAGCTCGATGTTTTCGACTATAGGGGCAAGCGACATCTGGCCAGCCAATAAGCCGAACCTAAAACAAATCTACGAGCGCGCAATTGCGTAGTCGCGCAACACGTTAGCTTCAAGCTCCATTTCATCTAAGCGGTGCTTGACGATATCACCGATGCTCACAATCCCAATAGCATTATCATTCTCCTGAACAGGTAAGTGGCGAATGCGGCGGCGGGTCATGATCTTGGCAATCTCCGCAATTGTGTCGCTAGGTGAACACGTCACAACACCTGTGTTCATCAAATCTGAGACATGCATTTCCGCCAAATCCAAGCCATGGGTGGCGAAGCCATAGGTCACATCTCTCTCCGAGATGATCCCGAGAATCTTCCTACCGTCTCCGCTCACGATCATTGCACCGACACGTGCCATGCGAAGCCTGTGAGCAAACGTCAAGATCGTTTCGCTTGGCCTTACCGACATTACCTCATTGCCTTTGGCCGCCAATATATCTGCAACTTTCATAGGGCTCCTCCACTATCAAGTGAACACTCCGTTCGTAGCGACCGCATCGTGACTTACCTTACCACAACTGGATAAGCATTGAGGAATTTGAACCTGGCTCGCAACTATCTTGGTGAATTTGCTGTAGGGGTTCTAGAACGCCGCAAAACAACTATCATGCTCGCATTGCTGTTCGTTCGAGTGTGTCAAAAAAAGAAGCATTTGATGGAGCGTATGATGGCCGTAATTGCAATGACGCGTGAGATGGCGACGCTCGGCA
>JBPCWB010000418.1:0-3309 GCA_051009955.1 Hyphomicrobiaceae bacterium
GTGTTGCCACCCCCGTCCGGAACGACACGGCCCGACAGCAGCGAATATTTTGCCGGCATCGCCCGGAACGAGCTGTCCGAGTGCCACAGGCGATTGCCAAGATTGAACAAGCGCTGGCGACTGTCGGGGGGCAGCGGCCGGTTGTCCTTGTCGAGGTTTGACACGTCGTTCATGCCTTGCTGCAGCCGGCGGTCCTCGGGCTTCGTGATATTGCCACCTTTGGCGTTTTCGAGATCGCCGAAATTGCGCGAGAACGCCTGTTGTTGTTCGTCGCTCAGCGGCTGATCGTGAAACACAAGCACGGCATAGTTGTCCATTGCGCGCTCGATCTGCTCAGCTTCGTTCGGTGACAGCGGTTGGGTGAGATCCGCGCCTGAGACTTCACCGACGAATATGGGATGAAGGTTCTTGATCACGATCGACATTTGGCACTCCTGCAGTGATTTGCAGTGGGTCTTGGTTCCGCTGAGAGCGTCGGCCAGCTGTCAAAGTAATTGCTTGGCGTGAATTGGCAATCGCAGGCGTGATTGCTGTCGGAGGCGCTGGCCTCCGGACAGCCAGAGTGGTTGAACATGGGGGTTGCGAGCGGGTAGCCTCGCGGGCGACCGCTGCAAGAGGATGGCAATGCGATGATTATTCGATCTTGGTTGTTCGTGCCGGGCGATAGCGAGCGCAAGCTGGAAAAGGCGCGCGACAATGCCGCCGACGCACTCATCCTCGATCTTGAAGACTCGGTGTCCAACGACCGGCAGGAAATGGCCCGCAACATGGTGCGGGACTATCTCGAGGTACATTCGGACCGCGGTCGACAAAAAATCTGGGTGCGGATCAACCCGTTGGACACGGATCTGGCGCTGCCGGACCTGGCGGCAATCATGCCGGGGGCACCGGACGGCATCATTCTGCCAAAGACCTATACGGCCGAGGACGTCAATACGCTGTGCAACTACCTCTCCGCGCTCGAAGCCCGGGAAGGCCTCGAGCGGGGGATCACCAAAATTGTCAACGTCGCCACCGAGACTGCGGCCTCCCTGGTGACGTTCCACACCTACCTGGAGGGCGTCTCAGACCGCCTGGTCGGCATGACCTGGGGAGCAGAGGATCTTGCGGCTGCGCTGGGTGCGTCCGATAACATCAACCCGGCAACCGGGCTCTACGATGATCCGTATCTGCTGGCGAAATCCTTTTGCCTCGCCGCGGCACGGGCCATCGACGTTCACCCGATCGGAGTCGTCTATCCCAACTTCAAGGATCTCGACGGCTTCGCCGCCGATTGCCAGCGCGACCGCAAGGCCGGCTTCATCGGCAAGATCCTGATTCATCCGGCACAGGCCGAGATCGCCAATCGCGCCTTTACGCCAACCGACGAGGAAGTCGCGCATGCCAAGAAGGTGGTGGCTGCTTTCGATGCCAACCCCGGTGTCGGCGTTGTTGCCCTCGACGGCATGATGCTCGACATGCCGCATCTCAAGCAGGCACGAAACACGATTGCGTTGGCCGCGCAGATTGCTGGTCGCGCGTGATCCTCGGTCGCAACAATCGGCTGAATACCGATGATGCGGACGAGACCGATTGAGGAGACGAAGCATGCTCAACAAAGACCAGATCGCCGCCTATCAGCAAAACGGCTATGTTGTTCCCGATTTTCGGCTGTCCGACGAGGAACTGAACGATATCAAGGGCGCGCATGACCGACTGCTCGCCAAACATCCCGAATTTCGTGATTACTGCCCCAACCTCCGGGCCTACGACACCGGTTTTCTCGCCGTTGCGCGCAAACCGGAGATCCTGGATATGGTTGAACAGGTCATCGGGCCGGATTTTGCACTTTGGAATTCCAGCTTCTTTGCCAAGCCTGCGCACAACGGCAAACCGACGCCCTGGCATCAGGACGGCGAATACTGGCCGATCCGGCCATTGGCCACCTGCACGGTTTGGATTGCCGTGGATGCGGCAACGCCTGACAATGGCTGCCTGCGCGTCATTCGTGGATCGCATACGGATGGATCCCTCAAGCGCCACCGCACAGTCGACGCCGACGATGTGACGTTACACCAGGAACTGATGCCGGACGAATACAATGAAGATGAAGCCGTTGATCTGGTTCTCGAGCCCGGACAGATTTCCCTACACGACGTTTTCATCTTGCACGGTTCTGAGGCAAATACGTCAAACCACTCGCGCCGCGGCATGACGCTGCGCTTCATGCCCACCACATCCGTGTTCGACCGTGAGAAGGCGCACCAGATGTTCGAGACTCTGGGCATCACCGATCACTCGCATCGCACACTTTACTTGATGCGCGGCAGAGATCAGTCCGGTGAGAATGACTTTCGCATCAGGCTCTGAGGACTGGCCTGGCTACGCCCGTCAACGCGGTGCCGTTCCGGAAAGCGCATAACTCATGAGCTTGTAGGCAATGGCAGCGGCCGTGTAGTCGAAGGCGTGCAGTCCCTTGATCGGAGCCAGTTCAACGACGTCGCCACCAACGAACGTGGCCACCTCGGCAGCACGTTTCAAAATCATCAGGGCCTGCCAGTAGCGCAATCCGCCGGGCGACGGCGTGCCGGTTGCCGGCATCTCCGCTGCGTCAAGAACATCGACGTCGAAGGTGACGTAAACCTGCTTGCCTTGGAGCCTGGCAACAATCTCATCCGTTGCCCAACGGTCTTGGTCTTTGGCCCAGAAGATGGCAATGCGATCACGATTGGCGTCGTAGAACCGAGCCTCCGACTCGGAAATGGCGCGAACGCCAACGGAGACGACAGACACCGACTCATGGTCGAGGACACGCCGCATGGCCGAAGCGTGTGAATAATGCTCGCCCAGATAGCCGTCGCGCAAATCGGCATGCGCGTCGAACTGTAGAACGACGAGCTCCGAGTTTGCCTTTGCAAACGGGCGAATGGCGCCCGCCGTGAGCGCATGTTCGCCTCCGAGGATCAGAGGGAAGCGGTTCTGAGCGATGATCGCCTGGACGACGCCCTCGAGGAGATCGAGGGCCGCCGGCAGCTCAGCGGGAAGCGACAGGTCCTTCAGCGTCGTGATACCAAAATCGCGGTAAGGTTCTCGCCAAAGTTCCTCGTCAAAGAGTTCGAGTTGATGGCTTGCCGACAGAATGGCGTCAGGGCCCGCCGCGGTTCCACCGCCATAACTGACGGAATGTTCCAGGCCGAATGGCACAACAACCGCTTTCGCATCTTCGTCACGGGCAGGTAAATCGCGATCCGGCTCCAGGAACCCCGTCGCCGCCGACCGATAGCTGAGAGCCAACGTCATCCCTCAATCACCTGCGCCTTGCCCGATCAT
>JBPCWB010000419.1:0-6237 GCA_051009955.1 Hyphomicrobiaceae bacterium
CTCTGCCGACGCGAATGCAACTTGAGTACGGAAGATATCAGCTTGCAAAATGATTCGAATATATATTGATCAATCGATCAGTATTTCGTTAATTGCTTTGGGAGAACGTGTAAGTGAATGATAATCAGTTGCAGGCCACGCTTTCAATCATTGTGAATTATACTGATCAATCGCTCACGTGGTCATCGTCGTGATCAACGATAATCAGAGCAAAGATGGCATCTGCGATTGCATCGGAAGTCAGACCGGATTTGTCGGCGCCTAGTCGCTCGATCTCCGGCTCCGCAATGAATGGCGTACCGGCAAGTGCGATGATGGAATAGTAGATAAGCGTCGGATCCATTGGTTTCACGAACCCGGCGGCCTGTCCTGCCCGGATGGCACCCATCAGTTGGGTGTGGAACGCCTTCACGTAATTGTCGACAATCCAGTTGAGTCGATCGCTCGACGCCGAGTTGACCTGGACCATCAGGCGATGGTGATCCGGTTCCTTAGCAGTGGATTCAACGTAGGTGCGGATACTGGCTTTGAAGAGTTCCTTGGGTGACAGGCCTGTGAGCGCGGGCTGTTGCTTCAAATGATGCTCGATCATCTGGAGAAAACTGTCGACCATCACGGACCGCCAGAGTTCTTCCTTTGTCGCAAAGTGATAGAGGATCAGGCTTTGGGCGACATTGGCCTCGCTCGCAATTTTGCGTGTCGACGTGCCTTCAAAGCCCCACCGCGCGAAGCAGCGCCGGGCCACCTGGAGAATCCGCTCTCGCCCGTCCTTATCGTCTGTCATTGCATTTCCAGAGTGTGAATATCAAACCAACAATCCTATTGATCAACCGATCCAACTATGCCATGCCCTGATCCCACGATCAGGGCGTCGGGTAGTTTTTCACCTTGTGTTTAATTTTGTGGGCTCCCTTGTTGTCAAGGGCCGACGCAACTCTTCAGACCAGTTGGGGAGGCGGAAATGCTTCGAGCAGCATTGTTACTCAGTATTGCCCTTATTTTTGGTGGCTGTAATGCGGACCCGCGAACGACGGCTGGCGAGGCCAGCGATGAGCCTGTCCGCGGCCTCAGAACCGTCGTCGTCGAGGCGCCGTCACAGACCACTGTTCGAAAGTTTCCAAGCGTCCTCCAGCCGGCAGAAATTACAGATATCTCTTTCGAAGTTGCGGGTCGTCTGCGCAAAATAGATCTCTCCGTCGGTCAACAATTAAACAAAGGTTATATAATCGCCGAGCTGGACAGTACACAATTCGAAGTTGAAATCGAGAACAAAAACGCCGCTGTTGATGAAGCTGCTGCCGCGCTCAAGCAGGCCCGTGATAATCTCGAACGAAAAGAGATACTGTTTAGGAAAGGAGCGACGACGAAAGTTTCCCTGGATGATGCGCGTACAGACGTGCAAACCAAGACGGCGAGACTGACCCAGGCCCGCAAGCTGTTGCGTTCGGCCCAGGAGGATCTCGACAAGACAGTCCTGCGGGCACCTTTCGATGGCATCATAAATTCCGTCAACGCCGATTCGTTTGCGACGTTGTCGGTCGGCGCACCTGTCGCTTCGATCTATTCCACGACGTCGTTTGAGATGTCGTTTTCCGTGAACTTCGACACCGTTCGGCGCCTTGTGGTCGGTACGCCGGCGACCGTGCGCTTGGCAGACAACCCCAAGGTCGCGCTCAAGGCCGCCGTGAGCGAATTGGGCGAGCGCGCAGATACGGTGTCGTCGTTCCCCGTCATCGTAACGCTGAAAGAGCTCCATCCGATGGTCAAGGCTGGTATGGCGGTCGAAGTGTCGTTCGAGTTCAAGCTGCCGGCCCGGGACGGCTATCCGTTGCCGCTCACGGCCGCAATCAAAGAGGGCACCATTGAGGGGAATGCCGGCGCCGGCAATATCGTTCCGATCGGAGTCTTTGTCTTTGACGAAGCGACGAGCACGGTGAAACGCCGCGAGGTGATGATTGCGGGCGTACGGGAAAATCGGCTGCTCGTCGTCAAGGGGCTAAAGTCGGGCGAGCGCGTGGCGCGATCCGGAGTCTCGTTTTTGCGTGACGGCATGAAGGTCAAACTTCTGACAACGCAGTAGGAGGCCATCATGGATGCACTCACGCGATTCGGCCTCGAGAAGTCGCGCCTGACCGTTCTTGTTATGCTTGCGCTGCTCATCGTCGGGGTTTCGATCTTCTACAATCTGCCCAAACGCGACAACCCGGCAATCACCATTCGCACGGCGTTGGTCTCGGCCCAGTTTTCCGGCATGTCGCCGGAACGCATTGAAGACCTCATCGCTGACCCGATCGAACGCAAAATCCGTGAAATCGGCGAAGTCGAGGATATATCGACACTGATTTCGACGGGTAGCACGATCATTACGGTGGACCTCTATGACTCGGTTGGCGGCGATCAGATCGATGCCGTCTTTCAAGACCTGAGAAACAAGATGGGCGAGGTCGAGGTCGAGCTGCCGGACGGGACCGTCGGGCCGCAGGTCAATACCGACTACGGCGACGTTGCCATTGCGACCATCGCGGTCACTGGTGACGGATTTTCGCTGGCCGAGGTCGAGGACGTCGCCGAAGAGCTGCAGCGCCAGCTGTATCGGATGTCCGGGATTACCAAGGTCACGCTGAGTGGCAAGCAGGACGAACGCATATGGCTTGAGCTTGATTCGCGAAAGCTGGCATCGATCGGCGTGCAACTCGAGAAAGTCCTGACTGATCTCCAGGATCAAAACGTTATCCTGCCGGCGGGCGAGATTGACGCTGACGGAACCAACATCATCCTTGAGGCCAACGGCAACTTGAAGTCGATCGAGGAAATTCGCTCGGTTTTGACGAAGATCCAGGGACTGTCGGGATTCGTTCGCCTCGAAGATCTGATGCGCGTCCGCCGCGGCACGGTCGAGCCCAAGGAAAAGCCCATTTTCTTCAATGGCGCGCCGGCGGTTCTCGTCAGTGTCGAGATGGCCGATACCGAGGACACGCAAAAGCTCGGAGCCGCAATCAAGACACGCCTGACGGCGTTCGAGCAATCACAGCCGCTCGGGATCTCGGCAAAGCTGTCGACCTTGCAGGAAAAGAACGTCACGATCGCCATCAACGGCGCCCTGGAGAACGTCGCCCAGACGTTCACCATCGTGTTTGTGGTCATGCTGTTTTTTCTCGGGCTCCGCGCCGCCACGATCATCTCGTGCATCGTGCCGTTTACGATCATGTTTGCTCTGATCTGCATGACGCAACTCGGCGTGGATCTGGAACAGGTATCGATTGCCGCGGTGATCATTTCGCTTGGCCTGCTGGTCGACAACGGTCTTGTCGTCGTCGAGGATATTGAGAATCGAATTGCGTCCGGCGTGGCGCCTGAAGAGGCAGCGATCAAGGCGGGCGGTCAGTTTTTCGTGCCGCTGGCGGTGGCCTCCCTGACCACCGTTTCCGCATTCATGCCGATGCTGCTCCTGAGCGGGACGGAAGGCGAGTATTCCTACTCGCTTGGCGCCGTCGTCGCTGCGATGCTGCTCGGGTCGTGGCTGACCGCCCACTATATCCTGCCACTGCTGTGCGCCAAATTCCTGCGACCCAAGCCGAGGACGGAGGCGGGCACCTCGCGGCTTATCCGCTGGTACGGCGCACTGACGCGCAAATCGTTGCGCTTCGGTTTCATCATCGTCGTGGCGGCCTATTGCGTCGTCGCGGGCAGCCTGACCCTGTTCTCATTCCTCAAGATGGAAATGTTCCCGCTCAGCGAGCGCGACGACTTCCTCATCTATATGGACATGCCGAAGGGTACGGCAATTGCCGAGACCGAACGTCAGGCCATGCGTGTGCAGAAATGGCTGGCCGACGAATCGATCAATCCCGGTGTCAGCAACACGACCATCTTCATTGGTGATGGTGGCCCGCGATTCTATCTGGCGCTCGATCCCAACAAACCTGACCCGACGAAGGCCTTTTTCGTTGTCAACATGGCCAGTCATGAGGCGGCGGTGGCGCTGACGCGGCGTGCCCGGCGCCATTTCGCCGAATATCTGCCCGAAGCGCGCTTCCGCACGACACGCCTGTCGATGGGCGGCAAAGAGTCAGGGATTGTCGACATCGAGATCCGCGGCCCGGATGCAGACACTCTGCTGGCTGCGGCTAAAAAAGTCGAAGTGGCATTCTCGGAACTCCCCGGCCTGGTCAAGAACGAGAATGACTGGGGCAACAAAGTCCTGAAAGTCGTCGTCGACATTGCGCAGGACAAGGCCCGTGAGCTTGGCGTGACGTCCAAGGGCATATCCGACGTCATGAATGCCTACTTCTCCGGTCTGACGTATTCGACGTTCCGCGATGGCAGTGAGTCGATCCCGATCGTGCTGCGAGCCGGCAAGAGCTTCCGCGACAGCCTCGAGGACCTCGGCAACCTGTCGGTGGCTTCCAACGGCCAGCTCATCTCACTCGATCAGGTCGCGACGTTCCGCCCGGCACTGGAATTCTCGCAACTGCGCCGGGAAAACCAGCGTCGCCAGATCACGATTTCTGCCAAGAGCTCCGTCCTGTCGGCCAATGAGGTTGTCGCAAGCATTCAGCCGACACTCGACGGCCTCAAGCTGGGCCCCGACTACGATGTGATTGTTGCCGGCGAGCTCAAGGACAGCGCGGACGTCTACACGGAACTCGGTGGCAACTTGCCTGCAGCTCTTGCCATCATGCTCCTAGCCTTGATGTTCCAGTTCAATTCGGCCCGCCGCGTTGCGCTGACTTTCATGACCATCCCACTGATTCTCATTGGCGCACCGGCGGCGATGATCCTGGCCGGCCAGAAAATGTCGTTCTTTGCCGTTCTCGGATTGATGTCCCTGATGGGTATCATCATCAACAACGCCATCGTCCTGATCGACCAGATCGACCTTGAGCGCGAGACGAACGATCTGGCCGAGGCCGTAACCGTCGCCGCGCAGAAGCGGGCAAAGCCGATCATCCTAACGTCACTGACCACGATCTGCGGGTTATTGCCGATGGCGATTGCAGGCGGTGTGCTGTTCAAACCGATGGCGACGATCATGATCGGCGGGCTTCTGGTGTCCTCGCCTTTGACATTGGTCTTCGTGCCGGGCCTCTACTACGTTCTCTTCAAGGGCCGCAAAGCCAAGACCGGCGACCAGACGACGGGTGAACTCGACCAACTCGCTATGAAAAATCAATCGCTCGCCCCGGCGCCGTGAGATGATCTGATCGCAACCGAGCGAGGGCCCGGCAGGCTCTAACTGACGGCATCGCGCCCCGGCGGCTTCTCTTCGAGGAATTGCTGCATGGTCCGGAATAGCAACATGCGATTGCACTCCATCATCATCGAATGCGTCCCGCCGCTCAACACCGTCAGGCGCTTCCAGGCGGCCTGAGTAAACAGCGGAAAGAGGGTCTGGGCCATCGTTGGCGGTGTGTCGTTGTCGCGTTCGCCGACAACCAGCAAGACCGGCGCGTGGATCTCGGCGGGGTCATACAGAGGCCGACCGACGTTCCAGTACTCGGCGCCATCCAAGACAACCCCGTTGGGCGCACGGATCATCGAACCGTCGCTATCCGGATCGCAACGGGTCGTCGCTGACCACCATTGATCGAACCACTCGGCCGGCATGACGGTCTGCCACTGCTCAGCCGAGAGACCCGCCTGGCGTCGCTTCAGCGTGGCGTCCCGCGTTACCGTTCGATAGGCGCCGAGCTCGCCGGCAACGTGGATCGGCGAAGGTCCTGATTGACTGCGATCCCAGACCGGCGCGTAAAGGGCCAAGCGCTCGATTGCGTCTCGATTGCGCGTCGTGAACAGACTTGTGATGGCCGTGCCCCAAGACCAGCCAATGAGGCAGACGCGATCAATCCCGCGCCGCGCACGCACGAAGTCAACCACGCTCGCAAGACATTCAGCAGCATCCTGCGTGCGCATGAACGGAGGATTTTGCTCCGGCGGGGCCGCCATCTGAGGCGGTCGCTCGGACCGGCCATAGCCCGGCAAGTCGAGGCAGTAGGCATCGAAACCGCGGGCCGCGAGATAGTCCATCCACGACAGGCCGCCGAACGCAAGATCAAATGCCGTCGCGCCATACGTTGCGCCGTGCTGGAGGATGACCGTTCGTCCCGCGGCGAATGTCCCGGCCATTTCCGGGCGCTTATTGCGCACGTAGATCTGCCCCCAGTTTGGATGATCGACAACCAGGTCTTCACCGATCAGGCGCATATCTTCGAATGACATCTTTTGGTCGATCCTTCG
>JBPCWB010000420.1:0-4666 GCA_051009955.1 Hyphomicrobiaceae bacterium
TTGTGGGCACCCGGAATGCGAACAATGCCGGGAGCCTCGACGAGTTGGCGAAAGCGCTCCCCGGCCGGCTGCGAGGGCAGTGTGTCGGCAACGAGATATGTCATTGCGTGCGGTCCCGGTGTTGCTGCGTTGGAGACGACGGAAGCATCCCATGTCAGGTCTTCGCGGTGTAGCCGGCGTCTGTCAACGCTGCAGGGCGACAACCATCACCGACGCGATAGTCTGCGGCGATCGCTTTGGCTAGGCTGACCGCCAAACCACGGGACGGCACCGATTGCATCGGTGGCCGGCGAGAATTAGGGAGCGAACGACCATGGAAATGAGAGCTGCGGTCTTGTTCGAACAAGGACTTCCGCAACCCTATGCCGAGAGTCGGCCGCTTCGGATCGAAACGCTGGAGCTGGACCCGCCCGGGGCCGGAGAGTTGCTGGTCGAGACCTCCTATGCCGGGCTTTGCCGGTCCGACCTGTCGACCATCGCCGGCGCGCGTTCGCGGCCCCTGCCGACTGTTCCGGGACACGAGGCC
Source organism: Hyphomicrobiaceae bacterium (assembly GCA_051009955.1). Lineage (GTDB taxonomy): Bacteria > Pseudomonadota > Alphaproteobacteria > Rhizobiales > Hyphomicrobiaceae > Tectiglobus. The sequence goes on from JBPCWB010000420.1 coordinate 527, forward strand.
GCCGGAATCGTGCGCGAGGTGGGGAGCGGTGTCGAGGATTTGCAGCCCGGCGACCACGTTGTCATGGTTTTCGTCATGAGTTGCGGTGCCTGCCCCGACTGTATCGGCGGCAAGCCGAACATCTGTGCCGCGTCGGCACCGGCCAAGGCCGCCGGCACACTTCTGGGCGGCACGCGGAAGCTGAAGCTGAATGGTGAACCGATCAATCATATGGCGGGAATTTCATGCTTCGCCGAGTACGCAGTCGTATCGCGAGGATCAGTCGTCAGGATCGAGAAGGATATCCCACTCGAGGACGCTTCGTTGTTCGGATGTGCCGTCATCACCGGAGTTGGCGCTGTCGTTAACACAGCAAAAGTCTATCCGGGCGCATCCATAGCCGTTGTCGGTCTCGGCGGAGTCGGCCTCAACGCGTTGATGGGGGGCGTGATCTGCGGTGCCCAGCAGATCATTGCCGTTGACGTCAACGACAACAAGTTGGCGTTGGCCAGTGAGCTCGGTGCAACACACACATTCAATACGAGCAATCCCGATGCGATCAGCGAAATCCTCGAACTCACCAATGGCGGCCTGGAGTTCGTGTTCGAAGTCGCCGGTGCATTGCCGGCGTGGGAGACCGCTTATGCCCTGACGCGCCGCGGCGGTTCATTGATCAGTGCTGGATTGACGCCTGCCAAGGCGCAATTTTCGTTTTCTCCCTATCAACTCGTCTCAGACGAAAAATCCATTCGTGGCAGTTATATGGGGTCATGCGCCCCGCAGCGTGACGTGCCGCGCTTTCTCAGCCTCTACAAGCAAGGCCGATTGCCCGTACAAAAGACCCGCACCGCCGTGCTTGAATTGGATGAGATCAACGAGGGATTCGATCGCCTCGCGGCCGGCGACGAAGTGCGCCAGGCCATTCGGTTCGCGACTTGAGCCATCGCTTGAATCGTCCTTATTGTGCCTCGGCTGCCGAAGGTGTGCTAGCAGCCCGCACTTTGGGCGTTGGCGACGTCTTGCGCATGTCGGTCTTGACGTGCCGCCTGTCATAGCCATTGAACAAATGGCCCAGCAGTCCGCGATCAAGATCGGATGTTCCTAGCAACCAGTCCATGATCGGAAACGTCAGGTTCATGTTGCGCTCCATCATGATGTTCTGATTGTGATGGGCTTCGTGATGCCGCCGCAGTGTGTTTACAAGCGGCATATTGCGAACAAACCAATTTTCATCGACGTGGCAGCAAAAGTGCATGAACTCGTAAATGAGGTACATTGACGTCGTCGTTGAAATGAACAGCCATCCGACGTTGGCTGTCAGCAACCATCCGAGGAAGAGCGCGGCTGGGATTGACATCAGCGTAAAGACCACCAGCGCATATGGCGGAAAGAACGTCACGCGCCAGTCATGCTGGCCGGCGAAGCGCATTTCCGTGTCTGTGAAAAACTGATGATGCATCAACGTGTGGCGGGAATAGACGGCTCGAAATAGCGGGATTTTTGATGGCCGGTGCATGATATAGCGATGAATCCACCACTCGAAGTAATTGCACAGCAGGAACGTCAGCGGCACTGTCAACCATTCCAGCATTGTGATGTTTTGCATGCCCGCGATGTAGATGTAGAGCGCTGTCAGACCGATCGTATAAATCACGAAGACGTGCAACCAACCATTATACCACCCCGTAATCCGCGAACGGTAGGTCTCGCGATAGCCGCGTTGGCGATCCGTCATCCCACTGGTTGCAAGTTCCATCACCAAATCTCCCCGGTTATCGGCAGGCGCATTGGCGCGGCGTCCTTACCGAACGGCACAGATAGGAATAGGCAATTGTAAACGAAAAGTACCATGATTGTATAGCCGGGCCGGGGGTATGCGATGGAGAACTCAAAGCATGGTTCTCAATGTGGCAACGGCCTCGTCAAGGTCGTCACTCGAATAGGTCCACTCATTCGCGAAATTCGCGACCACCTCACGCATGAAGGCCTCGTGGAGGCGGACAGCCTCAGCCTCGTCTGCGAGATGGTCGGCCAGCATGGCAAGCGCAAGTTGTGCGGCAGCCGGCCCTTCAAAGCTCCATTCGAATCCGTCTTCGCAGATGTCTTTGACGTCCCGCCGCTCGGCCAACGGGCGGCCATCAACCGTCACGACAATGCCGTCGATCGTACGATCTCCGCGATAGACTTTCATTGACATCCTCCGGGCCAGTGGCGCAGCCGTGGTCTATGCATTGCGTCGTTCGCAGGACAGGTTATCAATTCTGCCCGCGCGCAGGCAAAGCGGTGGCAGCTGTCTGATGAGTGAGATCGAACCAAACTGGGCATCTTTGCTGATTTATCTCGGCTGCTGTGCAATCGTGTTCAGCGGCGGAGTTTATGTAAGTGGCAGCTTGCCGCTACGTGCCGCCGCCAGCAACATCAGGCATGGCGCCGGGCCGCTACTGATCATCATGAACGTTGTCATGTTGACGGCCTTGAGTGCAACATCCTTGTTCTATGCGATCAATGAAATACGCTGGACGTCATTGATCATAGGCACCGGCGTGATCGCCCTGCTGGCGCCCTTTGTCGTTCAGGATCTGCCGGACGCTCTCAAGGACACGCAGCTTGGACTGCTTGTTTTGCTCGTCTTGGCTTCGGGCGCCACTGTAAGTTTGTTGCTGAGCGGTGGGATCGGCTCGTTGCCGATGGTGTCAATCCCGACCTAGAGCGCGATCGACTGAAATGGAAACAATGCTGTTTCACAAGCGGTGCGTCGATCCAGAAGGAAGGCGATGCGGCGCGTAGCGGGGGCTACGGGCAAATCGCCTGACGTACTGGGCGGCCGCCGCTTGGAAACCCGGATGGGACGGCGGGATTCGCGCTGATCTCGGCGCGTCCCGTCTTGTCCGTAGCTCCGCTACGCACTGCGCCGGCCCGCTTGATCTCATCGCAAATCCCGCTCGTCAGAATGGTTCCATTTCAGTCGATCACGCTCTACAATTAACAAGAGACAGGAGCGCGACGCCATGCCAGTTCACATCAAGGTCATCTTTTCGCTCGTAGTCCTCGTCGTTGCTGTGGCCGGGTATGTCTTCCTGGATTGGCTCGGCCAGGACCTGTCGCGCTATCTGGCGATTTTCCTCGGCCTGTTCTCAGTCGCAGCATTCTGGATTTTCCCGGAAGTCAGCCATAAGAAGAACAAGAGCGATTGAGCGGTCGTGCAGCGCGCGCCCAATGACTCCAATGCCGAAATGCAGTCGGCTGTCGTCAACGCAGCGTGCCGCGCAGCTTCCAACTGCGTCCGACAAGTTCCCGGCCGAAGCTGTTGGCTTGCGATCTGGCTTGATCGAAGTTTCTGGCGTTTAGCGTCCGGCCAAGCTCTTCCGTCTGTGCGCGCACCTCGCTCTTGAGGTCTGATGCATCGATCTCGCGGCCGAGTTCACCGAGACGCTGCACGCCACCATCGGCGACCTGACCGACACCTTCGGCAAATCCGCTGGCATAGGATGCCGTCAACAAGAACCGCAGCACCAGCCAGCCGACAAAGAAAATGATGAATCCGGCGAGATACTCCATGGTTGCCGTCCTCCGATGCCCGGGCACGCGCAATGATGACACAACCGATAATATTGGTGCGGGGCGGCCGCATTGCGACCGCCATCGCGTGGACGTGACTTATTGCAGGACGGACATGCTGGATGCCACGATCCGCTGAACATTAATGGCGTCGCGATCGATCAATTCGCCGACGATGGGCGATACAGTGTTCTGCCAGTGGTCGGTTTCATAGACCGCCTTGTAGAGCTGTTCCCGTTGCTCTTCGCTTTCAAAGCGGCGAATCCAGACATAAACGGAGTCGTCCGTCTCGCCTCGAAAACTACCGCAGATCACCATACCCTTAGATACCTGGTAGGGGATGATCTCGCTCTGCATGTACTCCAGCCATTGCTCCATCTTTCCCGGCCGGATTTTGTATTGTCGTAATTCAAAGAACGCCATTCCGCCTGCCTCCCTGATTGATGTTAGAACCTTGTGATCAGCGATGGCTGCTAACCCAGTCCATCATGAGTTTGTTGAATACGTCGGGATGTTCGACATTCGGGAAGTGCCTTGCATCTGCGATTTCTTCGTAGCGCGCGCCGGGAATAAGTTCGGCGATCTTCTTGTTGCCCGACGGTG